>NZ_BCBJ01000086.1:0-103127 GCF_001320605.1 Pseudomonas sp. NBRC 111133
CTCCGGTCATGATCAGCCATGACAAGGAGTTATCAGGTGGAGGCTGAAGGAATCTACACCTCGCCTTCGGGGCTTGAGCTGGCATGCACACCCATGCACAAGCGATTGACTGGATGCTCATGGCAGCGATAAAGCCTGAGCAGTTGACTCTCCCGTTAGGGGCAGACTTTACCCTGCACGCTTCATGTTCAGGATGAAGTGATGATGAGCAAACGAGTACTCGTGGTGCTGGGGCACCCGTCAGGCGAGAGTTTCTGCGCAGCGCTGACCGAGAGTTATGTCGAGGCGGCTAGAAGTGCCGGCCATGATGTAAGGGTGTTACGGCTTGATGCGTTGAGCTTCGACCCGGTGCTGCGCAGCGGCTACCGGCAAGCGCAGCCACTGGAACCCGACCTGCTCAGGGCTCAGGCCGACATCACCTGGGCCGAGCACTTAGCCTTTATCTACCCCATTTGGTGGGGCGGTATCCCTGCATTGATGAAAGGCTTTTTCGACCGCGTGTTCTTGCCCGGTTTCGCGTTCCGGTATAGGACAGGCAAGGCTTTCCCCGAGCAACTGCTCAAGGGGCGCACGGCGCATCTGCTGGTGACGATGGATACACCGCCGTGGTACTACCGCTGGGTGTATCGCATGCCTGGCCTTCACCAAGTGCGCAAGACCACGTTGCAGTTTTGCGGTATCAGGCCGCTGCGTACCCTGATGTTCGGGCCGCTGCTCGGCTCCAGCGCGCGGCGGCGCGCAGCCTGGCTCCAACAGGCACGAAAGCTCGCCGGCTGACCTGCGCCAATGAGGTTCCCGAACCGCTGGCGTCATGCAATGATGCGCCGCCCTCCTTATGAAAAGGACGTTCATGTACATTGGCAAAGCCGCCCAACTGTCGGGCACCACCGTCAAAACCATCCGCCACTATGAAGCGATTGGCCTGCTGCCGCCGCCCGAGCGCCAGGGGCAGTACCGCGTCTACAACCAGCAGAGTGTCGAACTGCTGACATTCATCAAATGCGCGCAGCAGTTGGGTTTCAAACTGAAGGAACTGCAGGGGATTCTGCCGAGGCATCAGGGTGCTGATTTGCCGTGGGAGTTGGCGGGCAGGGCCATTGCCGACAAGAAACGCGAAGTGCTGGGGCAAATCACTGGGCTCCAACAGATATACGCAGGGCTCCAGGCGTTTGAAGCACGCCTTGAAGATGCCAAGTATCAGTGCGGGCTTGACCCACGAGTAAGGGCGTAGCCCGTGCCAGGCAACTCTATTTCCTGGTCTGGCGGCATCAGCGTGAAAGGTGCGGCTCACACGTGACCGCTCTCAACCCAAGCAAACACTGAGAGGTAGAGGGCTGTTGTGGCCTGCCGAAATACATTCGAGCGCCGCCAGCAGGCAAGCATGCAAACTGTCCTTATGCTGCGCTCGATGAAACGTGACCCCGTGCCTAGTTCGCGGGCAAGAGGATCACGAAGTTCTTTTTCATGTCTTCCAGCACGGTCCATTTGCCCTTGGCGCCCGGTTCGATAATGAACGTGTCGCCAGCGGCCAGTGTGACGGGGGCGCAACCCTCGAGTTCGATGACGCAGCGTCCACTCAGCACATGGCAGAACTCCCAAACCTTGTAGTCGATGCGCCACGCTCCGGTGCTGGCTTCCCATTCTCCGGAAATGCGACCTTGCTGTTCATCGTGATAATACTTTGAAGTCAGCGTATGCGGGGTGCCTTCCACAACCTCTTCAAAAAAGGGAAGGTCGCGCACCGGTTGAATGTCCAGTTCGCGGAACACGGTCAGTTTCTTGTTCATGGTTTTTTCTCGAGCACGTTGTGGTTAGGGCGATACATCAAATAGGCTTCACCGGTTACGCCCAGCATCGGGTGCGGAACGATCTGGCAGGTTTTAACAATTTGAAAACCGTGACGTTCATAGAAGCGGCGTGCACCGTGGTTTTCTGCATAATCGATCAGGCATAGCCCATCCAGACCAGCGACCTCCGCGCGCTGCTGGGCGTGGTGAAGAAACTGGACGCCCAGCCCCTGGCTGCGCCAGGCCTCATCCAGGGCCAGGCTGGATATGTACAAGGTGTCGGGTATTTCCATGTCGGAATACGGCGCCAGGACCGGGTCTGTCTCGACCGGCCTGTCAGGGGTCTCGCGCAAGGCATAGCTGTGCATCATGCCGATGACGCGCCCTTCGTAAGTGGCCATCAGGCAGTTCTTGTACGAAAAGTCGCCCTGTTCCCTGGCATAGCGAGACGCACCGACACTCAGCAATGCTTCCCCAGGTGCGGCAAGCTTGCTCCAGATGTAATCGGCCATGCCCTCCGATGTCAGTTGAAAGAAGCGCGCAATATCGTGCGCGTCCGAGGCTTGAGCGGGTCTGAAGTCGATAGGCACGTACGGTGCTCCCATGCGATCGGGTAGTTAGCTTTCAAGGATTACGCCTTTGACAGGGAGGCAGGGTAGGCGGATTGAAAGGTTCCCATCATGCTCGGGGCGAACAGCGTCAGCACCGCGTGCGACGCTATGGCGCGTGCGCACGTCAGAAGTTGTATTTGATACCCGTCATAATGTTTCTTGGCGCACCGTACATGCCGTGGTCACCGGCATAGCTGAGGTATTCGCGGTCGAACACGTTGTTCAGATTGACTGACGCACTCAGGTGTTGGTTGAAGTCGTAGCGCGCCATGAGGTTGGTGACGGCGTAGCTGCCTTGCGTGAAGGTGTGCAGGTCGGCACCGGTTTTACTCTGCCAGTTCACGCCGCCGCCAAGGGTGACCTTGTCCAGAATTCCCGGCAGGCGATAGCTGGTGAAAGTCTTGAGACTGTGGCGGGGCAGGGTGGTAACGATGCGCTGGTCATCAGCGTCGGTGCTGACCGCATAGGCATAACCGGCGGATGCCTGCCACCCTTCAGCCAGTTCTCCGTCCAGGGTGACTTTGGCGCCCTTGGTGGTGGTTCCCTGTTCTGACTTGTACGTGTTGCCACCTGGGGTATCGATCCAGATCGCCAGGTTGTCTTGCTCGATCTTGAACAGCGCGAAGCTGGAGTTCAGCTTGCCGTCGAAGTGGCTGCCTTTGACGCCGACTTCATAACCGGTGCCTTCCATCGGATCCAGGGGTTTGTTGTTGATACCGCGAACCCAGGACGACTGACTGTGAGCAGTTCAATTGCCGATACAGCCAGCTACGCAACCAGCGGTGTTGCTGTTCGTACAGAGCAGTGAGCCGAGCGGTATCGACGGAGGCCATGAGCTGCCACAGAATGGATGTAAATGAGACTTAGTATCATGTTTGACTAATGGAGTGCCGACAAGAACGCAAACGGGCGCAGTGTATGACTGGCCTGATGGGGGATGGGGGAGACCGATGTAGTTAACTTCTGGTATCCCGTGCGCGAAGACCGCGCACCGTAAATCGTTCGTTTTCGTTACGACTCGAATGCCAGCTCTGGCCGCTGGCTACACATTGGCAATGTCACCTTTGCGTCGCTCTTGTGTGATCTGGCCGTGGATTTGTCACCCATATTCTATGCTGCTCTTCAGATACGGTCTCAAACTTGGCAGTGCCAAACCTTAAGTCGTTGATGAACCCAACCGCAGCTTCGCCCTGGTGCAGCTCCTTTGCATAGAAAACGAAATCGACGTCCCGCTGGGTATTGAAATTGTCGCCTTGGGCATCAAGGCTGATGAGCACATCGATATCGGTTGGTACCTGGTTCATCAAATCTTCGAGAATGGCCAATGTCGTTCCTTCGATCAGGGGCGGTGGAGCCGGCGAGCAGGTTTATTTCCGCCTGCTCAACGCGTGCCGATGCGATCCAGCGCGTGCTGGAGTTGATCACGGTCAAGGTTGTCGAAAGGCAGTGCGAAGAAGGCGTCGCAGCGTGACGCGATGTGCGTCAACGTGGCTTGGAACGCCGCGTCTACCGCCGATTCGTCACCCCGCACTTCGGACGGGTCTGCAAGCCCCCAATGCGCTTTCAGCGCGGGGCCGAAATACACCGGGCAGGCTTCGCCGGCAGCGTTGTCGCAGACGGTAATGACGATGTCCGGCGGGTTGCTTTCAAAGGCGTCGTTGCCCTTGCTGCTCAGGGCCTCGGTCGAAATACCGGCTTGCTGCAAGGTGCTCAGGCTGCGGGGCAGTACCTGCCCCCTGGGAAAGCTGCCGGAACTGAAGGCCTCGAAGCCAGCCGGTGCCAGATGGTTGAACAGTGCTTCGGAAAGCTACTGATGGTGTGCCGGATGAACCCGCAGAGTTGCGTATCGCCAACCGCAGCATTTTCACCTTTCACGCCACGCTGCTGGGCGAAACCCCCGCTGCACGCGCGCAGCGGGCCTCATCGGTTATCGACGAGGCCTTGCGTGGTACCGACGAGCTGAAGGTCAGTGTCGACCCGATCGTCAATAGCCACCTGGTGCTGCTGGGCGGGCGCAGGGCGTTCATTGTCGCGCCCCAGGACCTGGGCGTAGAGGGCGGCGATACCCGTGAAGCGGCCGAGCAGGCAGCCGCTACGTTGCGCCAGGTAGTGGATGAGACCGGCGAAGCACGCAGCCTGCGCTTCCTGCTCAAGGCGCTAGGGTTTTCTGCCGTCGCCACACTGGTGTTCGTGGTGCTGATCAAGGGTGCCAACCTGGGCCGGCGCAAACTGCGCGGGCGCCTGCCGCAATTGATGCGTGAACGTGCCCGGCAGATCAAGGTGGGCCAGCTGCCGCTGTTCGACATGCAGTACGTGTACTTTCTGATCGACCGTTTGCTGCGCCTGATGTACTGGGCAATCGTGCTGCTGCTCAGCTACCAGTGGCTGAGCTTTGTGCTATCGCAGTTTCCTTATACACGGCCGTGGGGTGAAAGCCTCAACGTGCACCTGCTCGATCTGCTGCGTTATCTGCTCGATGGCATTCTGCACGCCATCCCTGGCATCGCCGTGGCCGTCATGATTTTCTTCATCGCCCGGGGCATCAGTGGCTTCAGCCGGCGCATGCTGGAGCGCATGGCCCGCCCCGGTACGCTGAAATGGCTGACCGAGGAAACCCTGCAGCCCACCACGCGGCTGACGTCACTGGCGATCTGGCTGTTTGCCCTGGTGATGGCATACCCGTACCTGCCAGGCTCTGGCACCGATGCCTTCAAGGGCCTGTCGGTACTGCTCGGTTTGATGATTTCGCTGGGGGCTTCCAGCGTGGTCGGGCAGGCAGCGGCGGGGCTGATCCTGACGTATTCACGCACGCTGAAGGCGGGTGAATACGTGCGCGTGGGCGACAACGAAGGCACGGTGACTGAGGTCGGCATGTTCAACACCACCATCCGCACCGGCCTGGGCGAAGTGCTGACGTTGCCCAACTCGATGATTACCGGGTCGGTGACGCGCAACTATTCGCGGGTGGTGCAGGGGCCAGGTTACATCGTCGATACGGTTGTCACCATCGGCTACGACACGCCGTGGCGCCAGGTGGAAGCCATGCTGGTAGAAGCCGCTCACCGCACCGATGGCATACTGGAAAACCCCACGCCGCAGGTATTCCAGACCGGCCTTTCAGACTTCTACCCCGAGTACCGCCTGGTGGCCCAGGCAGTACCCCGCGCGCCAAGGCCGCGTGCGGAGTTGCTGAGCCTGTTGCATGCCAACATCCAGGACGTGTTCAACGAGTATGGGGTGCAGATCATGTCGCCGCATTACCTGGGTGATCCGGCGCAGGACAAATGGGTACCGCGCGAGAAATGGTTCGCGGCGCCTGCACGAGCCCCATCGGCAAAGCTTGACCGGCAGTAGCTTTACAGGACGATGGGCGTGGGGCGCCAGTGACCTTTATCGGGCAAGCGCCAGGTGCGCGCCAAGCCCGACCAGCGCCGCCCCCATCGCCGCATCGATCGGCCGTCGCATGCCCGCGTAGATCAGGCGAACCCGTTGGGTCGAAAACATCAGGGCCAGCGTTGAAAACCACAGGAACGAAACCAGCGTCACCACCACGACAGCGCTGCCAAGTACCCAGACGGGAGCATGCTGAGGCAGTACGGTAATGAAAAAGCTGCCGAAGAACACAGCGGCCTTGGGGTTGGTCATCGACACCAGAAAGCCGACCCGAGGCGCTGGGGTAGTGGTATTGCTGGAGGTGGCGATCGCCAGCTCCTGATAGGGGCGGCGAGCACCGAGCAGCATCTTGGCGCCCAGGTAGAGCAGGTAGCACACCCCGACCACGCGGATGGCGTCGTACAGCCAGGCCAGTTTGGTGAGCAGCACGCCCAGGCCAATGACCGCCATCACGGCCCAGACGCAGATGCCCAAGGCGGTGCCCAGGGCAACTCCCAGGCCGCGATTGCGGCTGATCAGCGCGTTGGAGGTGACGGCGATGAAGTCCGGCCCCGGGCTTATGCAGCCCAGCAGCATGACCGCAGCAATGGTCAAGAGTTGAGGTATGTAGTCCACGCGGTGGCCTCCTGTAAAGTCGATTGCATGTACACAGCCTGCGGCCTGGAAGCCGGGCAGTGCCGCCGATCAGTTGCCTATGTCGTAATGGACAGACAGCTGGCCCTTCTTTTCTTTGATCTTGAGCACTTTGACCGGGCCGATCTCGCCAGCGGATACAACATGCGTACCCCCGCAACCGTGCATGGGCAGCGTACCGAAAGACACCGTTCTCAGGCCGTTCTGGTCAAGCAGGTGGCGAGGTACGTCATCGTTGATCAGTTGATTGACGGCGTGCTCCAGCTGCTCAGCCGTCAGCGCCTCGGATTGCGGCTGGCGCTCTAACACCACACGGCACTCACCCGGCCAGTGGTGCCCCTTGACCGGCTGCCAGCCCAACAGCTGACCTACGCCAGAGATCAGGTGGCCAGCGGAGTGCAGACGGGCGTGCAAGCTGCGAACGTCAGGTGAGACAGCGATTTCGGCAGGGCCAAGTGGAACCGGGTGCTCAAGGACATGGATGACCTGGTTTTCATTCTGGCTTACGCCCTTGACCGGTATGCCAGCGATGACACCCTGATCGGCCAGTTGCCCACCGCCTTGTGGGTGGAACAGCGTTTCCTCCAGCACCACCTGGAACTTGCCGTCATCCGTTGGCGTGCAGCTCAGCACGTCTGTGCGCAGGGTGAGTTCATCGCTTGTGTAATACGCGCGCAGTGTCATCAATGGCTCCTTGACCGTTTCTATCAGTACGGGGCGGGGACAATGCGGTGTCCGGCCCGGTGCCCAAGGTTAAGAAGCCTGTGCGAGACGCGCTTGTATAAAATTGAGTGATCTGGAAGGGGGCGTCAGTACAGCGAGGGTGCCACGCCAAACGCCTGCTTGAAGGCCCGGTTGAAATGGCTTTGATCGTAAAAGCCGACTTCCTGAGCAACCTTGGTCAGCTCCCACTGTGTGTGGCTGAGCAGTTCGCAGGCGCGCTCCAGGCGCAGGCGAACCAGCCACGCATGGGGCGTCATGCCCACGGTCTGCTTGAACATTTTCAGGAACTGGAAGCGCTCAAGGCCACACAACGCAGCCAGTTCCAGCAAGGTGATCTTGTCTGCCAGGTGAGCGTTGCAGTGCTCTGTCACCCTGCGCCATTGCAGCGGTGAGAGGGTGCCTTTGAGGAACTGCTGCTTGACCATGCGGGTTTCGCTGAACAAGCGGCCCAGCAATGTCAGCCATTGCGACTCGACGAACAAGGGCGACGCGGGCATGCCCTGTGCCAGCGTGCTGTGCAAGTGCGCCAGTTCCATGGACAGCCCAGGGTCTTGCAACAGCGCGCCGCCAAGCGCAGAAAACCGGTCGTGCCCGGTCAGCTCCTCGGTGACATCCTTGAGCAGGGCGGCCGAAACGCGAAAGGTCTTGAGGGTGTAGGACGCGGTATCGGCACTGACACCGTCATGGATTTCGCAGGGCGGCATCAATTGAATGGTGCCGGGGGTAAGCAGCACGGATTCGCCGTTCAGCCCTTGGCGCTGCACACCCTCGGTAATCAGGCCTACGTGGTAGTCGAGGTGATAATGGCGATCAAAGCGAAAGCTGGAAAACCGCCCCTCGCTCAGCACCAGGCCGGGGATTTCGCTATTGCGCTTGTAGTCAACATGGTCTGCCACCAGCCCCTCCCGAACTGCCTTCGTCTGCCAAGCCATCGCAAAACCGAGGCGCGAGCCTGATTTTACAACGGCGGGTCATCTCACGCCCAGCAGCCGATCAAGCGACAACGCACCGGCTCCCCGCCCGATCAACAACAGCAGCAAGCCGGCCCAGGACAAGTGCGTTGGCCAGGCATCGGGGTAGACAAACACTTCGATCACCGTGGTCATGCCCAGCAAGGCGAAGGCCGAAAGGCGCGTATACAGGCCCAGTACCAGCAACAGCGGGAACAGGTGCTCTGCATAGGCGGCCAGGTGGGCCGCCAGCCAGGGGGACACCAGCGGCAGTGCATATTCGCTCTGGAACAGGTCATAGGTGCTGGGCGTGATGGTCAGCAAGCCTTCGACCTTGGTACGGCCGGACAGAAAGAAGATCGAGGCAATGGCAAGGCGTGCCACCAGGCATAACAGTGTGTCGCTCAACAGCAGGTGCAGCCGTTCGGCGAGGTGGTTCCAGCGTTGGCGCAGACCGTGGCCAGTGCGCGAAGTATGGGTGATGTCCATGGTGGTTCCTCAAGCGAAGGAAAGTGGACGAAACACCTGGGCGGCCAGCAGTCGGCCGAGCAGGGCGGCGAAGTCCAGGTCGGGCTGAGCCTGCTGCGCAACCTGTGAGGCCTGCTCCAGCGTCAGGCCTTGGGCGCAGGCATCGAGCAATGCACAGCCCCCGATTTCCAGCGCTTGTTGTACGACACCTTCGTCAGTGCCGCTCAACAAAGCGCCTTCTGCGCGCCAGGGCTGGTCTTGCGGCCAGGCCAGGCCTTCACGGCTGTGGCGCCACAGGCTGAACGCCGGAGTTTGCGCGAACCAGTACCAGCGCACGCTGCTGCGCGGGGCCAGGTAGCTGCACGCCAGGTCCGTGGCGGTCATGCCGGCAAGGTCGGCCAGGTCAAGGCAGGGCTCGCGAAGGGCACTGAAGGCTTCGCACCAGGCGAAATCCAGGCGTGCCACATCGGCCAGGTACGGCAAGCGGTGATGGGCTTGCTGTTGTTCGAGAAAGTCGGCAAACGCCGCCCCGTAGCGGATCAGCCGCGGGTCGTCGGGGGGCGTGCATTGTGCGTAGGCTGCGGCAGCGTCCTGCATCCAGGCCGGGCCGACCAGTGCCTCGACGGCGGGGAAGTTGGCGCGAAGGGCGTCAACACAACCTGCCAGCACGGTGTTGCGATACACCGCAAACGCTGGCTGGCCAGTCAGTGCGGCCAATTGTGGGGCAGAGCGGTGATACAGCGCCTCGACAAAGGCGGTTTGAAACTGGCCAAGGGAAAGGTTCATGGTCGTGCTCCGGCCTGATCGAGCAGCGCCTGGGCGGTATTGCGTTCGGCTAGCAGTTCCGTGAAGGCGGGCACGTTGCCGTCACGCTCGATCAAGGTCGGGCGCGGGCCGATGCGTGCGATCACTTGCTGGTACAAGGCCCAGACCGGTGCGGCGATGGCCGCGTCATGGGAGTCGATCAGTAGCGTGCTCTGCGTGTCCTGGCTGTGGCCGGCCAAGTGTATTTCGCGGATTGCCCCTGCCGGGAACCGCTCAAGGTATCCGGCGGCGTCGAAGCCGAGGTTTTGGGCACTCACGTACACGTTGTTGACATCCAGCAACAATCCGCAGTCGGTCCTGCGCACCAGTTCATGCAGAAATTCGGTTTCATCCCAGTCGTGGCCATCCAGCTCCAGATAATGGCTGGGGTTTTCCAGCGAGAGGCTGCGCCCCAGCGCGTCCTGGGTACGCAGGATGTTGTCGCTGATACGGGCAAGGGCCTCGTTGCTGCGGGGGAAGGGCAGCAGGTCAGGGTGATACTGCCCGCCCCAGGTCGACCAGGCCAGGTGCTCCGACACCAAGGCCGGCTGCACCAGATCGACCAGCGCCCGCAGGCGACGCAGGTGCTGCGCATCGGGTACGGCATCGGCCGCCAGTGACAGCGCGACGCCGTGCAGTGACAGTGGATGGCGTTCGCCAATGCGCTGCAACCCGTCCAGCCGTGGGCCGCCGACCATGTAGTTTTCCGGGTGCACTTCAAACCACAGCCCGTTGGCCTGGCAAGCCCAGACTTCGGCAAAGTGCTCGGCCTTGAGCCCCAGGCCGGCGCCCATGCAGGTGATCCCGTTCATGATCGGCGGCCTGCGCTCACGACTTGATCGGAGACAGCGAGCCCATGCCATTGGGCGTCTTGATGGAGGTGCAGGTGCCAGCGGGTACGTTCTTCCAGTGCATGCCGTCGTAGTCCTTTTTCGCGCTGCCGGCGCAACTGGTGCCGGCGCCGGCCTTGCAGTCGTTCTTGCCGGCCATGGCAACGCCGTAGCATTTTTCCATGGCGGCGCCGGTTGCGTTGTTGGTCGCGTCAGCGGCCAGGGCGGCACCGGCCAGTGAGGCGAGTGCGAGGGCGGCGGTGGTGAGGGCGAGGGTTTTCATGATGTGTCTCCGGGAAGTGGGGCCGTGGCGATGTACCGGCGGCTCATGAACTAGTTCGCGGCTTTGGCGGATCGGGTTACAGGCGCTGGAAAAAAAATCACGACGTCGTAGCCGTCGCCTAACGTATGAAGGCAACAACCCTAGGTAAAAACTCCACGGTGGATGTAACCCGGGCGGCCAATGCTACGAACTACTTCTCAGCAGGCACTCATCGCACGCGAAGCCCGGTTGCAGGCGTTACTGCTGCAAGGGTTGACGGGCGATGCCGTGGCGTACAGGGCCTTTCTGGCGGCGCTGGCGGTGCATGTGCGTGGTTTTTTACTAAGGCGCCTGGCGCAGCGCCCCGGCGAAGTGGAAGACCTGCTACAGGAGGTGTTGCTGGCGGTGCACAACGCCCGCCACACCTACCAGGCCCAGCAACCGCTGACCGTCTGGGTGCAGGCCATTGCCCGCTACAAGCTGGCGGATCACTATCGCAGTTATGCCCGCCACGATGCGCTGCACGACGGGCTGGAGGATGACAGCGACCTGTTCACCGCCAGCGAGGAATAGGCGGCCCAGGCCACGCGGGACCTGGGCAAGCTGTTGGCGCAGTTGCCGCCACGCCAGCGCCTGCCCATCGTTCACGTCAAGCTGGAGGGATTGTCGGTGGAGGAGACTGCACGCATGACCGGGCTTTCTGCCTCGGCAGTCAAGGTTGGCATCCACCGGGGCTTGAAGGCATTGGCCAAGTTGATAGGAGGCAAGGGCGACGATGAGGACCGATGAACTGATTGCCCTGTTGGCCGCTGGGGAAGGGCCGGTGGACCGCCATGTGCTGGCGCGGCGTATGGGTATGGCGTTGCTGGGCGGTATGCTGGGCGCGGTATTGCTGACCGTGACCCTGTTCGGTGTCCGTAACGATCTGGCGCTGGTCGCGTCCACACCGTTGTTCTGGGCCAAGCTGGCCTTGCCCGGCAGTTTGGCAATACTGTCGCTGTGGCTGACCCAGCGGTTGGCCAGGCCGGGTGTGCAGGGCGGTGCGTGCTGGGCCTTGTTGGGGCTGCCGTTGCTGCTGGTCTGGCTGGGCGCGGCCGTGAGCCTGTCTGGCGCTCCGCTGGAAGCCCGCGCCGAGCTGATCCTGGGCCGCACCTGGCGCACCTGCCCGTTGAACATCACCTTGCTCTCTGTGCCTGCCTTTATCGCGGTGTTCGTCGCCTTGCGCGGCCTGGCACCAACCCGCCTGCGTCAGGCTGGCGCGGCGGGGGGCTTGCTCGCAGGCGCCACAGCGACGTTGGCCTACTGCCTGCACTGCCCTGAAATGGGCGTGCCGTTCTGGGGGGTATGGTATGTGCTGGGGATGCTGGTGCCGGCCGTGGTGGGTGCAGCATTAGGGCCACGATTGCTGCGTTGGTGATTGTTGGTTTTCACCCGGAACGCTGCGCCACGGCGCCAGTGGTGGAGAAGCTGCACTTTTCCTGCGTACCCGCCGAATGCCTGCCGCAGGCGATGATGCAGCGTGAGCAGGTCATTCTCTGTGGCATCGAATGCCATGTGTGCGTGCTGCAGACCGCACTCGACCTGCTGGCCAGTGGCAAGCAGGTGTTCGTGGTCGCCGACGCCACGTCGAGCCGCACAGCGGAAAACCACCTCGCGGCCCTCCAGCGCATGGCGGCGGCTGGCGTACAGGTCGTCACCCGTGAAATGGTCGTGTTCGAACTGCTGCGCAGTGCAAGCCACGAACAGTTCCGTGAAATCAGCAAAGCCTTCCTCGCGGGCGAGCAGCCTTAGCTGACCCATGCAGGGTAGCCTGGGTAGTTGTGCTGGCGGCAATCAGAAGCCTTCCAGCACAATCTTGCCGCGCGCTTTTCCACTTTCGACCATGGCGTGGGCGCGCTTTAGGTGCTCGGCGTTGATCGTACCGTAGTGTTCGCCGAGGGTGGTTTTGAGCACACCGCTGTCGACCAGTTGCGAAACGCGATCGAGCAGTTGGTGCTGCTTGATCATGTCCTCGGTCTTGTACAGGGAACGCGTGAACATGAGTTCCCAGTGCAGCGACAGTGACTTGCGCTTGAGCGGCATGACATCCAGCTGCGCCGGGTCGTCGATCAACGCAAGCTTGCCTTGTGGGCGAAGCACTTCCACCAGTTGCGGCAGGTAGGTGTCGGTATGGGTGAGGCTGATCACGTAATCGACCGGGCCCAGCTTGAGCGCCTCCAGCTGAAGCGGAATCGACTCGGCGTGATCGATCACATGATGGGCGCCCAGCGCCTTTACCCACGCCTGGGTTTCGGGCCTTGACGCTGTGCCGATGACGGTCAGCCGAGTGAGTTTGCTGGCAAGCTGTACCAGGATGGAGCCAACCCCGCCACCGGCACCGACCACCAGAAGGCGCTGGCCTTCGCCAGCGTTTTCCTCAACGCCCAGGCGGTCGAACAGCAGCTCCCAGGCGGTAATGGACGTAAGGGGCAGGGCGGCGGCACTGGCATTGTCCAGGCTGCGAGGCTTGTGACCGACGATGCGTTCATCCACCACATGCAGCTCGCTGTAGCTGCCCGGGCGGTCAATGGCGCCGGCGTAGAAAACTTCATCGCCCGGTCGGAACAATGTGACCTCAGGCCCGACCTCGCGGACAACGCCGACAGCGTCCCAGCCCAGCACCTGTGGCTGGTCACCGCCGCGGCTTGCACGGATTTTAGTATCAACCGGGTTGACGGCAATGGCCCTGACTTCGACAAGCAGGTCCCGGGCACCGGGTTTGGGGGCGGGCAGTTCCGCGTCGTACAGCGATTGTGGGGCGTGGATCGGCAAACCGGGTTGGGTGTAAACGACGGCCTTCATTGGCGCTACCTCCAGGGTGGTCGAAAAGTGCATTCAGGCTAAGCGTTTTGATTTGCTCGAAAAATAGCCTGAATGCAGTAAGACTTTCTCGTCTTCAATGAAAATGAACGATGCGGCTTGGGCTCATCTTGGTCACTAGGCCCTGTAGCGGGGCGCGAGCTGGTTGCTGGACAGTTGGCCGAACAAGGCCTTGCGGCTGGCTTCGTAGTGCTCGAACGCTTGCAGGTCGTGCACCGAAGGCAGGGAGATCAATACACCCTTGTCGAAGTCCTGCAGGGCGCCGTCCACCAGGTCCTCGGCCGACATTACGATGGCAGG
This sequence comes from Pseudomonas sp. NBRC 111133, assembly GCF_001320605.1. Lineage (NCBI taxonomy): Bacteria > Pseudomonadati > Pseudomonadota > Gammaproteobacteria > Pseudomonadales > Pseudomonadaceae > Pseudomonas > Pseudomonas sp. NBRC 111133. The sequence continues at coordinate 13,621 of NZ_BCBJ01000086.1, forward strand.
GTCGAGGTTTTCGAGCGGCAAACCGCCTGTCTGCCAAAGGTCGGTAGCGGTGGCCCCAGGCAGTACTGCCTGGACCTGAACGCCTTTGCCTGCCAGCTCTTTGGCAAGCGCTTGCGTAAACGCGGTGACATAGGCCTTGCTGCCGCCGTAGACGCCGTTGAGCAGCTCCGGCGCCAGGCTGACGATGGACGAGATATTAATGACCGCGCCTTGCTTGCGAGCGACAAAGCCTGGCACCGCCGCGTAGGTGAGGCGGGTGAGGGCGGTGATGTTGAGGCTGATCATTTCGGCCATGCGTTCGACGTCACTTTCCAGCAGGCCGGTATGGGTACCGATACCCGCATTGTTCACCAGCAGGCTGATGCTGGCGTCTTCGCGCAGTTTGCGTTCGACCTTGGCGAGGTCGGCTGCGTTGGCCAGGTCGGCCGGGAACACTTCCACGTTCTGCCGGGTTTCGCTGGTGAGCCGGGCCGCCAATGCGTTAAGGCGTTCGCGGTTGCGTGCTACCAGCACCAGGTCATAGCCACGTCGTGCCAGATGGTCTGCGTAGATCGAACCGATGCCGGTGGAGGCGCCCGTGATGAGCGCGGTGCCTTTGAATTGCTGCGTCATGGTGATGCTCCGGTATTTGGGTGTGGAGTCATCATGCAGAATGTGTGTTTTGACTTAAATGACGTATATGGTACGTTTTCAGGACATCGCAAAGAGGGCTTCAATCATGCACCGGGTCGGCTACCTGATACCCGAAGGCTTCCAGGTCATGTCCCTGGCTACACAAACCGTATTCGAATTCGCCAATATCGTAGCGGGCGAAGCGGTTTACAGGATCGAGAATTTTTCCATCGGGGGTGGCACGGTGCGTTCTTCCCTGGGGATGCATATCGACACGTTGACATTGAGCGCGCCGGGCCTGGCCGACACCTGGATGGTCGCCGGTACGCTGACCCCGCTCACGCCCCCCAGTGAAGAGGTACTTGCCAGCGTGCGTGGATTCGTCGACGGTGCGCGTCGCACCGCAGGCCTTTGTACCGGCTGCTTCGTGTTGGCGCAGGCCGGTGTGCTGGATGGCCGGCGCGCCACCACCCACTGGGCTTATGCAAACAAGCTGCGTGAGTTGCACCCGAAGATCGACGTCGAGGAAGACCGGATTTTCATTGTTGACGGGCCGGTATGGACGTCCGCCGGCATGACCGCCGCTCTGGACATGGCGCTGGGCATGGTCGAAAAAGACCTGGGCACCGACCTGGCAAGGTCGGTGGCGCACAAGATGGTCATGCACCAACGCCGCTCTGGTGGGCAATCCCAGCATTCCGAACTGTTATCGCTCTCGCCCAAGTCGGACCGTATCCAGAGCGCGCTGGATTACGCCCGCAAACACCTCAGCCGCCCGTTGAGTGTGGAGGAACTTGCCGATGTGGTGCACCTGAGCCCGAGGCAATTCACCCGTGTATTCACCGCTGAGACCGGTGAGTCACCCGCCAAGGCCGTTGAGCGCCTGCGGCTGGAGGCAGCCCGTTTGATGATCGAGCAGAGCCGCCACAGCCTGGATGTCGTAGCCAGAGAGACCGGGTTCAGGGACCGCCGGCATCTGCGTGAGGTGTTCATGCGTGGGTTTGGTGTGCCTCCACAGGCTGTGCGCAGGGATGCGCGACGGCGATGATGCACGCCACTTGACTGCCTAGCCGAATTTCCCGCACTCAACGGATAATTCACGCACCTCCCGGACAGCCCTTTGATTTCCAGCGCCTGAATATGTCTCCATCCCCCCGCGACTGGAGACATAACAATGAAGGGCCAATACATTACCCTCGCTGCCGATTCCGGCGAGCACTTCCAGGCCTACCTGGCCACGTCGATCGATGGCCATGGCCCGGGCGTGGTGCTGTGCCAGGAAATCTTCGGTGTTAACGCGGCCATGCGCGAGGTGGCTGACCACCTGGCGCAAGAAGGCTATACGGTGCTGGTGCCAGACCTGTATTGGCGCCAGGAGCCAGGCGTGGACCTGGGCTATACCGAAGCGGATTTTCAGCGTGCCTTCGCCCTGTATCAGGCATTCGACGAGGCACTGGGTGTACGCGATATTGCCGCCAGCCTGCGGCATCTGCGCAGCATGGAGGCTTGCAGCGCGGATGGCCTCGGTGTGGTCGGCTATTGCCTCGGCGGCAAGCTTGCCTATCTGGCGGCGTGCCGCTTGCCCGAAGTGGCCTGCGCCGTGGGTTACTACGGTGTGGGTATCGAGAACGCGCTGCATGAACTGGAAGGCCTGACAGGCCGGCTGGTGCTGCATTTTGCCGAACAGGATCAGTTCTGCCAGGCCGATGCCCGCGAAACGATCATCCGCGCACTGCATCAGAAGCCCGGCACCGAGGCCTATGTCTATCCGGGTGTCGACCATGCGTTCGCCCGTCCAGCAAGCGACCACTACCACAAACCCTCGGCCTTGCTCGCCCATGAACGCAGCATCGCAGCGCTGCGCCGTACCATCGGGCCGGACTACAACCTGTCGGCGCTGTGGGATGAACATGTCCGCCACGAGTTCGCTACCCGCGACGTGCCGGCGACCATGGCAACCATGGTCCCCCAGCCTTACGTCAACCATATCCCGACCATGACAGGTGGTGTCGGCTATCGCGAGCTGGCGCGGTTCTACCGTTACCACTTCGTGCATGGCAACCCGAAGGACATGGCACTGACGCCGATCTCGCGCACTGTCGGTGCGTCGCAGATCGTCGACGAGTTCATCATGAGCTTCACCCACGATCAGGAAATCGACTGGATGCTGCCGGGCGTGGCACCCACAGGGCGGTTTGTCGAGATCCCGATGTTAGGTGTGGTCAAGTTCCGCGGGCCGAAGCTCTACCACGAACATATCTACTGGGACCAGGCCAGCGTACTGGTGCAAATCGGCTTGCTCGACCCTAGCGGCCTACCAGTGGCCGGTGTGCAGACTGCGCACAAACTGCTCGACGAGACGCTGCCGTCCAACACCCTGATGCCGGGTTGGGCCAGTAGCGCCAACCTACCGATCGAGGGTTGAGCCATGAGCATGAACCTGGCAGGTAAGGTGGCGGTGATCAGTGGCGGTGCGACCCTGATCGGAGCGGCGGTGGCGGAGGTATTGGTGGCTGCGGGGGCACGGGTGGCACTGTTGGATATCGACCCGAAAGGTGCCGACGTAGCGTCAAGTCTTGCTGAGGCATGTCTGTTTGTGCCGCTGGACCTGACCGACGATGCGGCCATCGAGCAGGCGGTCGGCACAGTGAAGCAGTGCTGGGGCCGGGTCGACATGGTGATCAACCTGGCTTGCAGCTACCTCGACCAAGGCTTGGCTTCTGACCGGGCAGAATGGCTGCGGGCCCTGGACATCAACCTGGTGTCGGCGGTGCAGCTGGTGCGTGCACTGCACGACGAGCTGAGGGCCAACAGCGGGGTGGTGGTCAATTTCGCCTCGATTTCCGCTGGCTGCGCGCAGACCGGGCGCTGGCTGTACCCGGTGTCCAAGGCGGCCATCAAGCAGTTGACCCGCTGCATGGCCATGGACCTGGCCGGCGACGGCATCCGGGTCAATTCGGTGTCGCCGGGCTGGACCTGGTCGCGGGTCATCGCCGAGGTCAGCGGCGGTGATCGCAACAAGGCCGACCAGGTGGCCGCCGACTATCACCTGCTGGGGCGCCTTGGTGACCCCGCCGAGGTGGCCCAGGTGGTGGCCTTCCTTTGCTCGCCAGCGGCCAGTTTCGTCACGGGTGCTGACTACGCGGTGGACGGTGGCTACTCGGTAATGGGGCCGGAGCGCAATGTTCCGGCCATTCCAAGGCTGGCCGAATAAGGCTGGCGAAAGCGTGTTTCCAGCGCGCACCAAGCGCGCTGTTTTTCACAAAAACAATCCTACAATGGGAGTTACTCCATGCGTCGCATCGCTATCGTCGGGGCCGGCCAGGCCGGCCTGCAACTGGGGCTCGGGCTGCTTGCCCAGGGCTACCAGGTGAGCATTACCACCAACCGCACCGCTGAACAGATTCGTACCGGCAAGGTGATGTCCAGCCAGTGCATGTTCAACACCGCCTTGCAGACCGAACGGGACCTGGGCCTCAACTTCTGGGAAGAACAATGCCCCGCCGTGGAAGGCATCGGCCTCAGCGTCCCGCACCCTGAACAGCCGGGCAGCAAGGCGATTGACTGGAGTGCGCGCCTCGAACGCTACGCCCAAGCCGTGGACCAGCGCCTGAAGATGCCGGTGTGGATGGATGAGTTCGTCCGCCGTGGCGGCGAGTTGACCATCCAGGACGTCGGTGTCAAAGAGCTGGAAGCGTTGGCTGTCAGCCACGACCTGGTGCTGCTGGCGGCGGGCAAGGGCGAGATCGTCAACCTGTTCCCCAAGGATGCCGAGCGCACCTGCTTCAGCCAGCCGCAGCGGGCGTTGGCGCTGACCTACGTGAAAGGCATGACGCCGATGTCGCCCTATTCGCGGGTGGCCTTCAACCTGATCCCCGGCGTAGGCGAGTACTTCGTGTTCCCGGCGCTGACCTTGAGCGGGCCGTGCGAAATCATGGTGTTCGAAGGCGTGCCTGGCGGGCCGATGGACTGCTGGCAAGACGTGCAGAGCCCCGAGCAGCACTTGCAGCGCAGCCTGGAAATTGTTCGCCGCTATGTGCCTTGGGAGGCCGAGCGTTGCCGCAATTTAGAGCTGACCGATGCGGGAGGTGTGCTGGCCGGACGTTTTACGCCGATGGTGCGCAAGCCGGTGCTGGAGCTGCCGTCAGGCCTGCCGGTGTTCGGCATGGCCGATGCCCTGGTGGTCAACGACCCGATTACCGGCCAGGGCTCCAACAACGCTGCCAAGTGCAGCAAGGTCTACCTCGATGCCATCGTTGCTCATGGCGACCAGGCGTTCACCCCGCAATGGATGGTGCAGACCTTCGAGCGTTACTGGGACTACGCCCAGCACGTGGTCGGCTGGACCAACAGCATGCTGCTGCCGCCCCCCGAGCACCTGCTGAAACTGCTCGGCGCTGCCAGCAAGTCCCAGGCGCTGGCCTCGATCATCGCCAACAACTTCGATGACCCGCGGCAGTTTGCTCCCTGGTGGTTCGATGCCCAGGCCTGCCAGGCCTTTGTTGACAAGCTGTGCCAGCAGGCAGCCTGAGGAGCCATGAGCATGAACGCAATGCATTTGCCTGACAATCTGATCGCCGCCGACAGCAGCGAGCCACGGGCCCTGCGCAACCTGCTTGGGCAGTTCGCCACGGGGGTTACGGTGGTCACCACCCGGGCGAGCGACGGTCGCAAGGTGGGGATGACCGCCAATTCGTTTTCCTCGGTGTCGCTGGAGCCGCCGCTGGTGCTCTGGAGCCTGGCGCGCACGGCGCCGAGTGTGAGCGACTTCCTGGCCGCCAGCCATTTCGCCATCAATGTGCTGGGCAGCGACCAGCACGGTTTGTCCGGGCACTTTGCGCGGCCTTCGTCAGACAAGTTCGCTGGCATCGAGCATGTCGAGGCCACCGCCGGCGTGCCGCTGCTCGACGGTGCCATCGCTACCCTGGTGTGCCGCAACGTCACCCAGTACGAGGGCGGCGATCACCTGATCTTCCTCGGTGAAATCGAGCACTACCGATACAGCGGCGGAGAACCGCTGGTCTTCCATGCCGGGCAGTACCGGGTCGCCGTCGCGCACCCCGAACTCGGCCGTTGAGTCTCCTGCCACCAAAAACAACATTCGGAGCCTTGCATGAATAACATCCGTTACCTGGCCTGCGCCCTTGCGCTGGGCAGTGGTGCGGCCCAAGCGTATGACCTGCCGGTGGTCAACCTGGGCCTGACCAGCTTTCTCGACGGCGGCCTGCCGGCGGGGCCGGGCTGGTACCTGCAACAGTACTTCCAGAACTACAGCGCGAACCGGCTGGTAGACAAGAACGGCGACAAGCTGGGCTTGCCGAAGACCCAGCTGGACTATCAGGTGGCGGTGACGCAGGTCAGTTACCTGTCTGAGCTGCGCGTTGGCAACGCCAGCCTGGGCCTGAACACGGTGTTGCCTATCGTCACCCGGATGAAAGTCGATGACGGTTTGAACAACGCGGCCCTGAAGGACCAGGGCGGGGTGGGTGACTGGCTGATCGGGCCGTTCATCCAGTTCGACCCGATCATGGGGCCGGACGGCCCACGCTTTGTCCACCGCATCGAATTGCAGGTCAACCTGCCCACCGGCGAGTACAGCGACAAGAAGGACATCAACCCCGGCAACAATGCGGTTTCTTTCAACCCCTACTGGGCGGCGACCTATTGGTTCACCCCCGACTGGACCGCCTCGGTGCGTGCGCATTACCTCTACAACTTCAAGAACCACGACCCCAACTACGGCTTTGGCGATGCCGACGATATTCAGGCTGGCCAGGCGCTGCACGCCAACTTCGCTACCGAGTATGCGGTCACCCCGCAACTGCGCCTGGGCATCAACGGGTACTGGCTCAAGCAGATCAGTGACACCCGGGTAGATGGCCATGAAGTCTCTGGGCGCCGGGAAAAGGTCTGGGCAATCGGGCCGGGTGCGATGTACAGCTTTTCCAAGGACGATCACCTCGTGTTCAACGCCTATTTCGAGCAGGACGTGGAAAACCGCCCGGACGGATCGCGGTTGCAGGTGCGCTATATCCACCACTTCTGATCGAGGCGGTGTTCGCCTCTTGATGAAGGTTTGGCCTGCCCATTTGGCAGGCCTTTTTTTTGAAGAGTGCGTGGCACAGCAGAGCGTGCCCCCGGAATGCATTGAGCCCGGGCATTCCAAGAAATGCCCAGGCTCATTGTGTTTACCTCTGTTGTGCCGTTATTTCAGGGTTAGCGCCGGCTGGCGCTTTGCAGGAACTTCTCGGCGTAAACCTGCACCCCGGCCGAGGCCTGCTCGGTGACCCAGTTTTTCACGGCTTCGACCATGGGGGGCGGGCCGCACAGGTACATGTCGAACGGCGTGGCAACCAGTCGCTCACGGTCGAAGTGCTCATGAATGTAACCGCGCCTTCCGGTCCAGCTGGCGCCGGGCTGGCTGACCACGGGGGTGAACTCAAAGCCGGGAATACGCGCGCGCAGGGCCTCCAGGCGCGCGGTTTCGCACAGGTCGGCTTCCTGGTTGACACCGTAGAACAGCTGGATCGGGTAGCCGCAGTCACCGCGCTCGGCAATCTCGTCGAGCATGCCGAGGAACGCCGACAGGCCAGTACCGCCCGCCACCATCACCAACGGCCGTTCCACCTGACGCAGGTAGAAACTGCCCAGCGGCGCCTCCAGCAGCATTTCCATGCCGGGCGTGCAGTGCTCGCGCAGGAAGTTGCTCATCACACCGTCTGGCAGCAGGCGAATCAGGAACTGCAGCTGGTTACCAGGGTTTGGCCTGTTGGCGAATGAATAGGCACGGCATTGATCGGTGCCGGGCACTTGCAAGCGGGCATACTGGCCGGGCAGGAAGTGCAGGGTGTCTGGCTGCTCGCTGGCATCCAGGTGCAGGATGGCGGTGCTGGCCGATACCAGCTCCACATCGGTTACGCGGCTGCGCAGCAGCAGGGGTTCTCCAGCATGGCAATGGCTGGAATCGTGGTCGAAGTAGAAGGTGGCATCGGACTGCACGCGGGTCTGGCAGGCCAGTACCTTGCGTTGGGCCAGGTCGTGGGGGCTCAGGGCCTCGTCGTCGACGTAGTCCTGCTCATAGCGACCGGCCTCGCAGCGGCCCTGGCAGGTGCCGCAGACGCCTTCGCGGCAGTCCAGCGGCAGGCTGATGCCTTGGCGCAGTGCAGCGTCGAGCAGCAGTTCGCCGGGCTTGACGGCAATGAAGAAGGTCTTGCCGTCGGCGAAGCTGAGGGCAACGTTATGGGTCATGCTGGCGGCCCTCAGAGGTGGTAGAAGTCGAGCACGGAATCGATGGTGTCGTTGAGCAGCAGTACATGCTTGCGGCGAATGCGGAACGTTTCGCCGGTCTGTCGCAGGCGATAGGTGCAGTGGCCGAAGAAACTGCTCTGCTGGCCCTGACGGGTGTACAGGGTGTGCCAGGCCACGCGTGCTTCGAATTCGTTGTCGCCCAGCATACGCAGCCGCAGGTTGCTGACCTGATGCAAGGTGCGAGGTAGCGGCGTGGAAGCTGCGGACTTGCCAGTGCGCAGGCGGAATACCCGGTCTTCCAGGCCGGAGCGGTCGGCGTAGTAGATGTACGACAGGCCCTGGTCCGGGTCTTCTACATAGCGGTGCTCGCTGATCCACTGCGGCAGGTGGAATTCGCTGTCTGCATCGAACAGCTCCAGATAGGCGTCCCAGTCCTGGGCGTCGCAGAGTTCGGCCTTGCGGATCAGGAATTGTTCGATGGCGTAGTGCTGGGTGATGTTCATGCCTGAACCTCCTTGAGTTGCAGCGCGCGGCGGGCCAGGCCTTCGAGCAGCAGACGCTGCCAGGTGCCGTGCTGGTTGACGTAGAGCCCTTCGTGGGTGAATTCGCGGCCAGTCAGCACCGGTTGAATGCCCAGCGCCTCGCTGTTGGGCGTGGGGCCGTCTGCCCAGCGGTGATGGCCTCGCGAGATGTCGCTCCAGCGTTCCAGGCGGGCCTGGAAACCGCGCTGCTGCTCGCGGAACTCCACCAGGTCGTCTGGCGTGCCCATGCCCGAGACGTTGAAGAAGTCCTCGAACTGGCGAATCCGGTTGCGCCGGTCGGCAGCGGACTCGCCCTTGACTCCGATGCACTGGCTGATGACCTCGGTCTTGTTCCAGGCCACCGGGCGGACGATGCGCAGCTGCGAGCTGATCTGGTCCATGAAGAACAGGCTCGGGTAGATATTGAGGTTGCGCAGGCGGTGCATCATCCATTCGGCGCGAGTCTGCCCGTATTCCTCGACCAGCCTCGGCATGACGCTGTCGTAACCGGGGCGTACGGCGGGGTTGGGCATGTCGCTGAACAGCAGGCTGTGGCCGTTGTGGAAGGTAAACCAGCCGTCGTCGGTCTCGGCATCACCAGCGCCCAGCTTGCTGTAGTCCAGGGTGCTGCCGCTGCCGCCTTTTTCCGCGTTGACCTGCTGGCGGTGCTGCACGGTAGACACGTAGTTGTAGTGCACGGTGGACACGTGATAACCGTCCAGGCCGTTCTCGTTCTGCAGCTTCCAGTTGCCGTCGTAGGTGTAGGTCGATTTGCCGGGTAGCACTTCGAGTTCGCCGGTGGGCGACTGGGCGACCATCATGTCGAAGAAGATCCGTGCATCACCCAGGAAGTCTTCCAGCGAGTCGTTGGCGTTGCTGTCGAGGCTGATGAAGACGAAGCCCTTGTAGCTCTGGATACGCGCCTTGCGCAGGCCTCGGGTGGCCTTGTCGAAACCTTCCGGGTATTCGCCGGGGGCCTTGACCTTGACCAGCCGGCCATCGCTCTTGTAGCACCAGGCATGGAACGGGCAGGTGAAGGTGGATTGGTTGCCCGCGCCTTGGCGGGTGAGGGTGGCGCCGCGGTGCTGGCAGGCATTGATCAGCGCATGCAGCTCGCCGTTGCCGTCACGGGTGATGATCATCGGCTGGCGGCCGGCGCGCAGGGTGATGAAGTCGTTGGGCTTGGCGATTTCACTTTCGTGGCAGGCGTAGATCCACTGCTTCTCGAAAATCAGCTCCATCTCCAGGTCGAACAGTTCTGGCTCGGTGAAGATATCGCGGGCGACGCGATAGACCCCCTCGACGGGGCGAAAGTCCAGGCAACCCTGGACGTAGGTTTGCCATTGGGTCAGGCTGCGGGCGCTCATCAGGCGTGTCCTCATTGTTGGGGTTGTGTGCACGATTGAAGCGCTGGCAGCACATTCGCTCTAGCCACTTAATGGGCGTTGATCAGCCATTTTTTCCGGCGTTGCAGTGCGTGGATGACACGGTTGCAAATAGCTGCAGAAAATGGATAGTGGCGAGGCCGTACTGCGCCGGACAATTGAGCCAGACCATTGTTTTGACGGGAGATGCCCATGCACAGCGTCGCTGCCACGCTGCACAATCGCTGTGCCGAACTGGGCCTGGCCCAGCAATGGATGAGCGAGATCTGCGGCCCGCACCAGTTGCGCTCCCGGCACCCGGAGCAGCTGTGCTTCAGCCACCTGGGCACGCGCCTGCCGGCGTTGGGCACGGTACTTGGGCGTATCGCCTACGGCACGGAGGTGAACATCGATATCCGCTCCCTCGATGCCTACAGCATCAGCCTGCCTCTGCGCGGGCGGCAGCGCCTGCGCAGCGGGCGGGACCAGGTGCGATCCGACGCAGCATGCGGCCTGGTGGTGTCACCCCTCGAAGCCCATTCGCTGGAGCTGGGAGGGGACTGCGAGAAACTTCAGGTGGTGATCCGCCGGCAGGCCCTTGAGGAAGTGGCCGAAGCCTTGTTGCAGCGGCCGCTGGCCGAGCCAATCCGTTTTCGTGCAGAAATGGATACCGGGTGCGCGGCGGTGGCCGCCTGGTGGTTGAGCATCCGGCAGGTGCTGGAGCACTGGCCGCAGATGAGCGCGCTGTACGGTCAGCCGCGTCTGGCGCGCGACATGGAATGCCTGCTGATTCGGGGCCTGCTGCTGGCCCAGCCGAGCAACTATTCGGCGGAGCTGGAGCCGGGCGCAATGGAGCGCGTTCCAGAGTATCTGGTGCGTGCCCGCCAGTTTCTTCACCAGCATGCCCGCGAAACCTTGCGCCTGGATGATCTGGAGCAGGTCGCGGGGGTGTCGCGAGAAAAACTCTACGAGGCTTTTCGCCGCCATCATGGGCTGACACCCATGGCCTACCTGAAGCATCATCGGTTGGCAGCGGCGCGCAGTGCGCTGTTGAATGGCGGAGCCTCGGCCAGTGTCTCCAGTGTGGCGCTGGAGTGGGGCTTCAGTCATTTGGGTCGCTTTGCCAGCGATTATCGCAAGGCGTTCGGTGAGTCGCCATCCGCTACACTGGCGCGATTGCGCTGAGGCAACCGCGCCGTCCCCTCAGGACGCTCGAAACCGTCGGGTCGCCGAGGGCAGTTCCCCATAGCGACGTTTGTACTCCTGAGCGAACCGCCCCAAGTGGGCGAAACCCCATTTGAACGCCACATCGGTCACTGAAGCCTGCTCGTTGCGCGCCAGCTCCTCATGCACCTGTTCGAGGCGCAATTCGCGCAGGTAGGCCATCGGGCTGGTATTGCGGAAGGTGCGAAAGCCCGCGAACAAGGTGCGCACACTGACGCCAGCCTGTTCGGCCAGCGACTCGACGCTGAGCGGCTCGTGCAGGTGTTCTCGGATAAAGGCCTCGGTGCGCTTGATGAAGTAGGGCGAGACAGTGCTTTCTGCCGGGCGGTCGAGGTTGTCCAGCGCACTGTGGGGCTGGCCATACAGCAGCGAATTGAGCAGTGCCGATTCAAATTGCTTGAGCACCAGCGGTTGGTGCAGCGGGTGTTCCGGGCTGCCGATGGCGGTGACCAGGGTGTTGAGCAGTTGCAGGAAGTAGGCGGCGCCCGGGCGCGAGAAGTCCAGGCGCGGGTCGAAACGCGGCAGGCGCTGGCTGGCTTGTGGGATGTGCTGGCGGCAGTGGTAGGCCATGTCGGCCTGTTCGATACGCAGTGTCAGTTGCGGCGCACCACCTTGCCAACGCATGCGCGCCGGCAGGCTGGGTGACAGCAGCGAGGCTACCAAGGGAGAGGATTCGAACTCCATGCCTTCGCAGAGGATGGTCGCGCCACCGTGGATGGGGATCTGGACCAGGTAGAAATCCTCAAGCCGCCCTGGGTCGATATTGACCTCCGTCGCATACTCCAGGCGCCCCAGTGACAGGCCCCCACGGACCACATGGTGCATGCTTGCCGCTACCGTCTCGCCAGTGCGAACGGCGGACAGCTCATGGGGTTTGAATATCCGCCCGACACTGCTGCGCACGTTGTCCAGGTCGTAATGCAGGAATAACTGGTTCTGTTCGGTGAACAGTTGCAACTCACTGAAGCATTCACCACTCGCAAGGCTTGTATCGTTGATGATCATTGTCACCTCTCGTTACACAGGCAATCATGGCTGCACCGTTCTGGCCCGAGGGGTCTGCAGTTACCGGACGGTGGTTGCAGTATTCGGATAACGCCAAAGCGGGAGTGTGATTGTGGGTACCGATCACCGTCGGCTTGGCACTTACGTAGCAAGGACCAGACCAACCTGTGAGTGAGGGTATGCCAGGCCGAGCGTCGGGTCTTCAGGCGCCTCAGATTACTTTCACCGCGCGCCCAATGAATTGCACCGGGCCAGTCGGCCGCCCTGTTGGGGAACCGCCCAGCTTCTCCAGCGTCAGCTCGAAGAGTTGATTGGGCTCCAACGCAGGCAGCTTGTCGAGCGGCACGTCGGTCTGTTGCCCAGGCCTGATCAGGCCAAGGGAGACGGGCGCTTTCCATTGATCGCCCTTGGTCCAGAACTGCAAGACTTTGTCCGGCGGCACCTCGGTTTTGCCCAGGGGGATGAGCTGAATCTGGTGTGTGTCACGGGCCTGGATCACCCAGCCAGGTGCCTGGGTGGTGGGCGCTACGAGCACCACCAGGTAGGTGGTTGTCGGAGGTTGCGCAGTCACTAACGCCAGGGCCAGCAATACGCTCGCGGCCAGACTCGTGGCGGCCAAACCTTGCCACAACCCCAGGCGTTGCCACCACGAAGGGCGGGCAGGGCGGTCACCCAGGCTGCGCTCGATCCGCTGCCACAACCTGCTGCTGGGCGGCTGGGGCGTGGCCAGCGTGTTCAGCTCCAGCAACCGGTTCTCCCATGCGTCTACCGCATCGCGTAATGCGCGGTCGGTGCCCAGGCGCCGGACCACCACGGCATGCTGTTCGGCCGATAATGTGCCCAGCACATACTCCCCGGCCAGCTGGTCGAGGTCATCAAAGTTTTCGGCGCCGGGTTCGGTCGTCATTCCATGCACTCCCGCAGCGCTTTCAGGCTACGTCTGATCCAGGCCTTGACCGTGCCCAGCGGGCTACCGAGCAGGTGGGCGATTTCGGCATGGCTGCAGCCGTCGACATAGGCATGCAGGATGCACGTGCGAGGAGCAGGCTCAAGTTGATCGAGGCAACGGTGAACCTTTGCCGAGTCAGCCAGCAATGCCATGTCATTGTGTTCGGGTGCCATTGCCGCCATGGCATCAATGGCGACATCGTCCAGCACGGTTTCTCGACGGGTATCACGTATGAAATTCAGTGCCAGGTGCCGCGTCAGGCTGTAAATCCAGCCCCTTGCCGAACCGCGCGCGGGGTCGAAGGTGGCGGCGCGGGTCCAGATGCGGATGAAGGCATCATGGACTATGTCTTCGGCCATGGCATCGTCACGGGCGATGCGCCGTGCTACACCAAGCAGCCGGGCACCTTCCTGGTCATAAAGCGCCTGCAAGGCGCTGCGTTCGCCCATGGCACAGGCCTCGAGGCAACGCTGGAAGTCGAACGGCGTCGTAGGCAGGTTCAAACCGGTGCGTTCCTTCTGCTGGCAGAAATACCCCGGCCGGCTGGCCGGGGGTGCTCATGAGCGTAGCTGAAGGCTGGCGGCACGCTCGTACGCCCGGCCCTCAGTTGGCGGCCCAGAAGATGTAGTCGGCCTGGTATTTGACGATCTGCTTCTCACCCTTGTTTTGCGCTGTACAGGCGCTTTGTGGTGCAACGCCGCCACGTGTGGCCAGGCGCTGGACGAAGCTGATGCCACTCATGGCACCTTTGCCATCGGCGGGGTTTGCCTTGACCAGTTGATACGGCAGGTCGCCCTTGGCCGCTGGGGCGATGGCCAATTGGGTGCCGGTTATCTTTGAGCCATCCTTCGCCTGCCAGGTGGCGGGCGGGCCGAAATAGTCCCCCACAGGTTTGCCTTTGCGATCATTGAGCACGGCCCTAGGGCCAACAAATGCCCATTCGGCCTGCCCGGGCGCCTCGGCTTTGTCGCGGCATTCGTAGGTGATTTCGCCAACGCCGACGGTTTCTAGCGCCACTTTGTAGCCGCTTGGCACCTTTACGGCATCGGGCACTCCGGTCTGGGCGTGCGCGGCTGGCAGCACCATGGCCAGTACCAGGCCAGAGGCAAGCAGAAACGAGACATGAGTGATGTTCATCGAGTGATCTCCTGGTGGGGGATTGGCAGGGCAAGGATGTGTTGCCCTTGGGTAATACCCACGGGAAGGCCACTTGGATGCAGCAAAATGAAAAAATAACCAAGGGCTCTTCGCCCCGGCAGCCAGCGGGTGAAGGCGGCTGTTCTTTTACGCGGACGGTGAGGCGGCCGACGGTTTTTTTACGCATTCTTTATGCGCTGGATCACGGCCAGGGCCGATACTGGCGCAGCTTTTTCAAGCACCCGAATTCCTACCTACGCCAGAATTTACGCAAAACAGACGAGACGTTATCTGTGAGCCAAACCGCAACTGCTGAAAATCAATCCCACGCTGGCAAGAGCACGGGCGTCGGCCTGCTGGTCGCTGCCGTTGGCGTGGTCTACGGCGACATCGGTACCAGCCCGTTGTACACCCTCAAGGAAGTGTTCAACGGCCATTTCGGCGTGCAGGCCAACATTGAAGGGGTACTGGGCATCCTCTCGCTGGTGTTCTGGTCGCTGATCTGGGTGGTGTCTGTCAAATATGTGCTGTTCATCCTGCGTGCTAGCAACCAGGGCGAAGGCGGGATCATGGCACTGACTGCGCTGGCCAGGCGGGCGGCGCGGCCTTATCCAGTCCTGAGCAGGGTGCTGGTGCTGTTGGGTCTGTTCGGCGCGGCGCTGTTCTATGGTGACAGCATGATCACCCCGGCCATTTCTGTGCTGTCGGCGGTCGAAGGCTTGCAACTGGGCATCGATGGCATTGATCACTGGGTGGTACCGATCTCGGTGGTGGTGCTGGTCGGGCTGTTCGTGATCCAGAAGCATGGCACGGCGCGTATCGGCATACTGTTTGGGCCGGTGATGGTGCTGTGGTTCGTGGTGCTGGGCGCGCTTGGCGTTTATGGAATCGCTCAACGGCCCGAAGTGCTGCAAGCGCTCAGCCCTGCATGGGCCGTGCACTTCTTCGTCGCTCATCCGGGTGTGGGCGTGGCGATACTGGGCGCGGTGGTACTGGCCCTGACGGGGGCCGAGGCACTGTATGCCGACATGGGGCATTTCGGCCGCAAGCCAATTTCCCGGGCCTGGTTCATGTTGGTGTTGCCAGGCCTTGTGCTCAATTACTTCGGCCAAGGCGCGTTGATCCTCAACGACCCAACGGCAGTGCGTAACCCGTTCTATCTGCTGGCCCCCGAGTGGGCGCTATTGCCGATGGTCGGGTTGGCCACCCTGGCCACCATCATCGCCTCGCAGGCGGTGATTTCCGGTGCCTTCTCGCTGACGCGGCAGGCTATCCAGTTGGGCTATGTGCCGCGTATGTTCATCCAGCACACCTCCAGTGAAGAGCAGGGGCAGATCTACATCGGCATGGTCAATTGGGCGCTGATGGTGGGTGTGGTGCTGCTGGTGGTCGGTTTCGAGTCTTCCAGCGCGTTGGCCGCCGCTTACGGTGTGGCGGTGACGGGTACCATGCTAATCACCACGCTGCTGGCCTCGGCGGTGGTGCTGTTGCTGTGGAAGACGCCGCGCTGGTTGGCGATTCCGCTGTTGTTGGGCTTCTTGCTGGTGGATGGTCTGTACTTCGCGGCCAACGCACCGAAGATTCTTCAGGGTGGCGCCTTCCCGGTGATTGCCGGTCTGGCCCTGTTCGTGCTCATGACTACCTGGAAGCGCGGGCGCTCGATCATCTTCGATCGGCTGGACGAGTCAGCATTGCCGCTGGACCTCTTCATTGCCAGTGTGCAGGCACAGCCGCCGCATCGGGTACAGGGTACTGCGGTGTTCCTGACGGCCCGCACTGATGCCGTGCCCCATGCACTGCTGCATAACCTGCTGCACAACCAGGTACTGCATGAGCAAGTGGTGCTGTTGACGGTGGTATCAGAGGATTCGCCGCGGGTCAGCGTGGGCGAGCGCTTCGAGATCGAAGATTTCGGCGATGGGTTCTTCCGGGTAAGCCTGCACTTCGGCTTCATGGAAGAGCCAGACGTACCGCTCGCGTTGAGCCAGTGCGGCGCAGCCGAACTGGACTTCAGCCCCATGCGCACCACCTACTTCCTCAGCCGGGAAACCGTGGTACCGACCAAGCGGATCGGCATGGCCAAGTGGCGCGAGCACCTGTTCGCGTTCTTGCTGAAGAATGCCAACAGTAACCTGAAATATTTCAAATTGCCGTTGAACCGGGTGATTGAACTGGGCACCCAGGTCGAGATGTAAAACCGAGAGCCTGACTTGCGGGCTGCCGAGACGCAGCGTGGCCCGCAAGCGGTACTTTGCAGGCTAGCTGGCGTTCAGTGGGCTGGCGGCTTTTCTAACACTGACTGCGCCCCACAACAGCCCGACTGTTGCAGCAATGAGCGAGCCGGTAAGAATGCCGAGCTTGGCCGCACCCAGTGCGCCAGGGTCGACAAAGGCAAGGTTGGCAATAAAGATCGACATGGTGAAACCGATACCTGCCAGCAAGCCGATCAAGGTAATGCCACTCCAGGTGACACCCTTGGGCAGCTCACACCAACCCAGGCGCACCATTAGCCAGCTGATGCCGACGATGCCCAAGGGCTTGCCCAGGACAAGTGCCAGGGTGACAGCGAGCATGACGTGGTATGGCCCTTCGGAGGACAGGTCTACTCCAGACAGCCCGACCCCGGCATTGGCCAGCGCGAACAGGGGCATTATCACGAAGGCGACCCAGGGGTGCAGTGCACTCTGGACCCGCACCACAGGCGGTACCATTTCACGCTGGGCAAACCGCAGGCGTTTCAGTGGGTCAATCAGGTTGCTGCTGTCCTGCTCTGGCGCTTTTGCGGTGCCGAACAGGTCGTTGGAAAACCGTTTGACGGCATCCACAGGGCGCTCACCCATGGGCGCTGAGCGAACGGGTGTCATGAGCCCAAGCACCACACCCGCCAGTGTGGGGTGGGCGCCGGTCATCAGCACGCCGAGCCAGGTAATTGCGCCCGGAATCACGTAAGCGTAGGCCGAGCCAACGCCGATCTTCTGCAGCCCGACAACCAGCAGGATGCCGATGATGGCAACACCAAAGCCTGCGTAGTCCAGGCCGCCCGAATAGAAGATTGCAATGATCAGCACCGCGATGATGTCGTCGATGATCGCAAGTGCCAGCAGGAAGATACGCACGTTGGACGGGATCGATTTGCCAAGCAAGGCGAGCACGCCAACCGCGAAGGCGATGTCGGTCGCCGTGGGGACCGCCCAGCCGTTCTGTTCTTGGGGTGCATGAGCGAACGCCAGGTAGATCAGGGCAGGTACAACCACGCCGCCAACGGCTGCCGCCATGGGTAGGGTGGCTTGGCGCAGGCTTGCCAGTGCGCCTTCGTGGATTTCCCGGCGGATCTCCATGCCGACCACCAGGAAGAAAATGGTCATCAGGCCATCATTGATCCAGAAGTGCAGGGATTGCGAGAAGACCATCGAACCCACACCGAACGTGAGCGGTGTGTGCCAGAGCGCATCATAGCTATCAGCGAGTGAAGAGTTTGCCCAGGCGAGTGCAGCCAGGGCGGCGATGAGCAGAACGAAACCACTTACGGCCTCGACATGCAGGAAGCGCTCAAGCGTGGCGAACGCGCGACGGGCCAGTTGTTGGGCAAGGGGAATTCGAATTTTTTGCATAGGCACAAGTAACCCCGCAAGGCGGCCCGACCTGCGCTGTTCTTTAACCTGCGTTGCTGCGTTATGCAGCTAGCACCCGGTGCGAAGTCTACCATCCTGACGCGGCTTTGGGGGAATTGAGAAATGGCAGTAGACCTGTTTGCGATCGGCAGGGTAGCAATTCATACTCGTTGCACTAAAGCCAGCAGTACCCGTGCGTGTCGTGCGGGTTCAAACAGCGGCGCCCATACCGTCAACCTAGCCGTTTCCTCTGGCAAGACGTGGAAGTGTCGGATGTTCGAACAATACAAGCACCTTTCCGGACCCTGACGCCTTGCCGGTGCGCTGCTTGGCGCGCTGCTGTTCCGGCCATTTTCAGTGAGAGCCCCGTGTCCGACAAACCGGCGCGCACTATGGCGGTGTGCTGTATGTCGACTCGCTCAACGGGGAAGAGGGTCTGGTTCCGACTTACCTCGACCCGTGACGTGTTACCACCCAAACCATCGTCGAAGGGCTGATCGAGCCGTTCGCCCATGGCTATATGCGCAATGCGATGTGGGTGTCGATGCTGGTGGGCGGCGTGTGTGCGTTCCTGTCCTGTTTCCTGATGCTCAAGGGCTGGTCGTTGATCGGTGATGCGCTGTCGCATTCGATCGTGCCGGGAAAGCTGTCGTCAGCCGGGCCAGCCGCTCTGGTGGGGCAGAGCGGGTAGCGCGTTAATGTGACGTGTGGCGTGAGCGGCGGCAGCGTTCGGAACAGTAACGCACTTGTTCCCAGCAGCCGGCCCACCGGTTGCGCCAGGTGAAAGGCAAGCCACACTCGGCGCAGACTTTGCTGGGTAGAAACGGTTTTTTCATATCGACTCCCCGGCATCCAGGTGCGTCATTAGCTGCTGGCCACGTTGCCAGACAGCGTCGCGTCGGCTGGCTGACATGCTGTCCAGCCCCCGATAAACCAGCGTCAGGCGGGGGTTGCTAGACAGCAAAGGGCGATGGCGGATAAGGAAATGCCAGTAGAGCGCATTGAACGGGCAAGCGTCGTCCTCCACAACGCGATCGACCTTGTAACTGCACGCCTTGCAATGATCGGACATCCGCTGGATGTAGCGGCCGCTGGCGCAATACGGTTTCGAGCCCAGGTAACCCCCGTCTGCGTGCATCACCATGCCCAACGTATTGGGTAATTCGACCCAGTCGAAGGCATCCATGTACACGGCCAGGTACCATTCGCATATCGCCGGTGGGGCAATGCCGGCCAGTAACGCGAAATTGCCGGTGACCATCAAGCGCTGGATATGGTGCGCGTAGCCCAGCTTCAGTGTCTGCCCAATCACCTGGGCCATACAGCG
This sequence comes from Pseudomonas sp. NBRC 111133, assembly GCF_001320605.1. NCBI lineage: Bacteria > Pseudomonadati > Pseudomonadota > Gammaproteobacteria > Pseudomonadales > Pseudomonadaceae > Pseudomonas > Pseudomonas sp. NBRC 111133. The sequence goes on from NZ_BCBJ01000086.1 coordinate 32,619, forward strand.
CATGCGCGTCTGGCCTGTCCAGTAGAACTCGGGGAGCGTACGCACATTACCCAGGTAATTGAGTTGCGCGTATTCGGGCATGCGCAACCAGTAGATACCCCGCACATATTCCCGCCAGCCAATCAGCTGCCGTATAAAACCCTCTGCCGCATTGAGTGGCACACGCCGCTCACGCCAGGCTGCGTCGACATCCTCGCACAACTGACGCACATCCAGCAGGCCAACATTCAGTGCTGCACTGATGCGGGCATGGAACACATAGGGTTCACCTTCGGCCATCGCATCCTGGTAGTCGCCAAAGGCTGCCAAGCCGAATTCCAGAAAGTGTTCCCAGAGCTGCCGCGCCTCTTCGTGGGTTACGGGATAGTCGAAGGCATCGATTGCGCCGTAATGGTCGGTAAAACGCTCACGAACCAGTGCAATGACCGAAGTGGTGATGGCGTCGCGGGTAAACTGCGCGGGTATTGCCCCGCGCAAGCCGCGTGGCAATGACTTGCGGTTGGCTCCATCGAAGTTCCAGGCACCGCCGGCGGGGCTGCCGTCAGGCTCCAGCAGCAGGTTGCAGCGTTTGCGCATCCCCCTGTAGAAATGCTCCATGCGCAGCTGTTTGCGGCCCTCGGCCCATCGTGCGAACGCTTCGCGTGAGCACAGGAAGCGGGTGTCGCGGTGCCAGACAAGTGGCAACGCGGCATCGCGTAGAGCCTGCTCCAGGCGCCACTCTCCACATTCGGTTACATGCACCTCGTCTGCGCCCAGTAACACCAGCCAGCGCTTTAGCTCGCCGGCGATAGAGCCGCTGTTGCCTGGCGTGTCCAATGTTTGGTACTGCACACGCCAGCCCCGTTCGCGCAATGCATGAGCAAAATGGCGCATTGCACTGAAAATAAACACGATTTTTTGCGGGTGATGAGGGACATAGCGTGCTTCACCGTCCACTTCTGCCATCAACAACATATCGCGCTGAGGGTCCAGCGCACGCAGCACCGGCAAGTCGAAGGACAGCTGGTCGCCCAGCACCAAGCCCAGTCGCATCGTCGGCACTACTCTTTGCTGGCCGGAAGACGGCGGAAGAACAAGGTTATCTGCCCAATCTCCACACCGAGCTTGCTCATGCTGGAGCGGTTGATGAGGGTGTCTTCGTCCATCCGGTACATCCAGTCATCCAGGTCCACCTCCCAGTGGCGGCCATCAACGGGTAGATCCAGGCGGTAGCGCCAGCGCAACGCGTTACCTGCCACTTCTCCGCTGGCCTCACCGATCACGTCTCCCGCAGTGCCACGCCAGCGCCCGGGGCCGTTCGGGGTGAGTGCCCAGGTTCGCTGTTGGCGCGTGCCGTCGCTGTAGACAAAGTGCTCGTCAAGGATCAACTGTTCACCTTCGAGACGGCTGTCGATCCGTACATGAAAGCGTTTGACGACTTCCCCTGAACGTTTCTGGAACATGCCCCAGGCTTGCACGGGCCGCGAGAAAAACTCCACCAAATCCAACTGTGGCTGTTCCTGGGCGTAATGCTCAACGCCGACTTTGCAGCTACCCAGCAGCAGGCAGGCGATCAACAGCAATAGTTTGTGCATGTTTCAGTCTCCTTGATCCTGCTCGGTCAACCCAAGCAATCGCTGGCGCAGCTGTGGATCGCGGGCCCGCGGGTCGAGCCAGATGGCAAAGAAGGCACGGGCAAAGGCGGGGTCGTTCACTTCCTGGACAAGTTGGCCATCGACGTAGAAGCGGCAACCTTTTCCAGGCAGGTATAGGCCACTGATGCGCATGCCCGGGCGTACATCCACAAAGGCTTGACGCATAGCCTGGGACCAACGATTCAGGGTCTCTGCCGGCATTGGGCGATCAGCCAGGCGTTGCATTTCATCCATGCTGGCCTGTACCAATGTGTCTCTGGACAGCGACCGGTGATAAATCAACTCGAGGGCGAACGGCTCGTTCCAGTCCCACGCGGAACCACTGTGCCAAAGCCGGGCGGTATACAGACGCAGGCCAAACCAGCTGAACTCGCCGCTACCGGCCATGTGTGCCGATGACAGCGATTGCCGCCAGTCTGCGCTTGCGGGCAGCGCCATTGCGGTCAGAATGGCCAAGGTGTACAGGCTGAGCGCCGCGCTTCTGCTTGCCATGCGTGTGATACCGGAGAACAAAATACTGTACAAATATAAATTGATGTACAAGTTTTTGCACAGCTAAAGATGCGAATTCCAAGCGTGCGCTGAAACTGAACAAAAAAACCGGCATTATCAAAATATGCCGGTTTCATGGCTTTCAGGAGCTGCCCGCAAGGTCAGACGATGAAGTTCACCAATCGGTTAGGTACCACGATCATTCTTCCAGCGCCTTCCAGATACTTGCCAAGGCGCAGGGCAAGAAGGAACTGGTGGTGCTCGACGGCCTGGCGCACATGGACCTGTACGACGGCCCGGGCGTGCTTAGGGCCTTGCAGCATCTGACGCCGTTCTTCCAGGCAAACCTCTGAGCGTATAAAGCGCTGGTGTCGATCACCGGGGGCAACTTCGGCCGCCTGATCCGCGAAGGCTTCAGCAACTTCCAGCCGGTCAATGCCGAGTCACTGTTTACGTTTGGCAGGATTTTCGGGTCAAAGAACGGGCTGGTTTTGGCCTGGGCTCATAGGCTTCAGAGCAGGATGTAGTCGCTGAATTGGCGAATACCCGCATGCTCACCCTTGACCAGATGCACATAGCGTCCTGCCACCAGGTCGACCGGCAGGCAATCGTCGACATCCAGCACGGCGTCGGTATGCGGCTTGAGCCAATCTTCTGCCATACGTTGCTTGCCCAGGCGCTTGGCTTCGGCCTTGTCGACAGCCACCACCAGCAGGTACCGGTGCGCTTCGCCAAATACCTGCCGTTCATAACCGCCCAGGTTCAGGAAAAACAAGCGCATGGCGCCGGGGCCGGGGGCTACTTGGCTCAGTTCGACACGGTAGCCATCGACCCCGCCGACTTCCAGCCAGGAGTCGATGTGCAGGCCTTGTGCGCTGCCAAACCAGGCTTCGCGCAACTGGGGATGGAGCTGTTCCAGGGTGTCGGCCTGGGCGAAGACAACATCGTGGACTTCGATACGGGCTCGAGGGTGGCGACCGCCGAGCATGACGATGTAGAGCATGAGTAATCCTTTGGGGCAGCATCAAGCGCTGTAGTGTGAACACCCTGGCGCCGTTCAGCACGCGTCATAGCAGCCAAGGAAAGGCAGCGTCAAGCAGGCCGGGATTCTTCAGGATCGATGCACTGCTGGCGATGTCCGGAGCCAGCTAGCGGTCCTGGGCATAGGCAGGCACCCGTTCGCGCAGTAACCGCCAGACTACCTGGGTACCTGCGCCAACGCGCTGCTCCTTGAGAAACTCGAATGCCTGGGCCGCCAACAAGTATTCGATGGCAAGGATCTGCGTACAGCGCATGATCAGCGCTATCCGCTGACGCCTTCGGCCGAGGCGTTCAAGGCGCTGGCGGTGGCATGGTTCGCGGAACGACCTTCGTTTGCATCCGAGTGAACAGCGGGTGGGGCGAAAGGATTGTAGTCATCGAGAGGATTGCCATTGCCCAACATCTTCTCGAACACGGCTAGGGATCGGATTTACTTCCTGCGGACCGTAGCTCCGGGCGTGTGGAAGAAATTGCAAGGAGTAATCCTTACATGGTCAACTCCAGGGACACCCTCAGTTCGTGCTGGCACCGAGCATGGCAGGTGCCGATGCGCAGGGCTCAGCTGGGTGACTCAGGGCAGAACCCGTTTGTTATCTCCCGGCAGGGTTTGCAGAAGTGTGAACATGACGATTGGGCAAGTAACCCTGGACGTAACGCACGGTCTTTTCCAACGCTCGCGCCATGTCGGGATGTGCCAGCTGATACTTGAGTTCCAGTTGCTGGCTGTCACTCATGTCGAAGCGCTGCGTCTGGACGAAGTTCAGTGACTCGGCGCTGATCGATAATCGGGTGGCCAGTCCGGGAATCGCCAATAGCCACTTCAGCAATCCTATAGGTACATGGCGGCGGGGAGCCCTTATATTCAGCGTTTGTGCCAATTGTTCGAGCATACCCTGCAGGTTTGGCGTGTGCTCATACAGCGCCAGCACCTGCCGGTTGGCCATTGACGGGTCGAACGCCACGCAGGTCATCATCTTTACCAGGTAATCGACGCTGACCAATGGCAACCAGTGCCTGTCGGAACCCGGGACAGCCTTGAACCGGCCCAGTGCCAGATTTCGAATGAGATCTACCAGAGGTTGTCCTTCAGGGATGTGCCCACTCTCGCTGTGACCACACACCGTAGCAGGATGAACGATCGCGTAATCTGCGCCTACCGCCTGCATGTAACGGATGACGGCGAAATGGGACTCCAGCTTGCTCCCTTCGTAGCCACCTACACGGCCGTAGACTGCAGGCCAATTGGTGTTTTCAGGGTGCTCGTTATCAACTCCGATACTTGCAAGATGTGTAAGGTTCTGCAGCATATAACCGCCCACCATCAGCAAGCGCATACGCTGGCTCGCCGCGAGCCCGGCGACATTCAGCGCCCCTTGTACATTGACTGCGCGGGCCTGTTCCATTGTCAGGCCCCAGGTAAACTGCGCCGCGAGGTGGAAGACCACAGCGGCTGAAGCTACGCATTGCCTGTCTGCTTCGCTGAGTCCAAGCCCATCCCTGCTGATATCTCCTCCAACTGCATGGATATACGCAGGGTTACCTCCCAGTTGCCCGACTTGCGCTTTGAGGCGTCCGATATTTTCAGGGGTGCGCATGAGCACCCAAGTCTTATGCCCTGTGGCGGTAAGATGGGCCAGCAGATGTTGACCCACAAACCCACTGCCGCCTGTGACGAAGCACTCCACGCTCATACCTGAATCCTTGTTTGAATGATCGGCGCAGGCTAAGGTGTAGAGCGTACTCTACAGTCAAGGAGTTTTTACTGTGAATGTTGGAGAGTTGGAGCGCCGGAGTGAAGTCGGCCGCCATACATAGCGCTATTACGAGCAACTCGGGCTTATCGTGGCCCATCGCCAAGCCAACAACTACCGCAGCTACAGCGACCAGACCGTTGGTGATCTGGCCTTTGCCGTTGCCAACGGGCTGACCATTGCTCACCTTCCTGCGATTTAGCATACCGCAACGCGGCAGCTGGTTTATTCGCAATTATTTCTCATTTACACTTGTGTCTTGTTTCGGAGCCTACCTCTTATCCAGGATGCATCGTGTCGTTCGATCCCGCCAAACCGACGCTGCTGTCTACATTGGTACGTCACTATGACGATCTGGTGGACCACATTCGCCGACGCTTCGGCGACAGAAGCATGGCGCGTGATGTGGTGCATGACGTGTGCGTGCAGTTGCTTGAGCGCGGTGAGAAAGAAGACGTTCGAACCCCATTGGCCTTGCTACGAAAAATCTCCCACGATACCGCTATTAGTCGCTATCGTAGCGATCGCCGCCGGGGCGCCTGGGTAGAGGCGGTCTCCGAGCTGCCTGAGGTGGCCTGCCCGGCGGCCACCCCGATGACCCGGTATGACAGCGAGCGCGAGTTTCAACTGCTCGTCGACGCGATCACAGACCTCCCACCTCGCTGCCAAGCTGTTCTCGTCATGCACAAGATTCACCAAATCCCCCAGGCAGAAGTAGCCACTCGCCTCGGTATTTCCATCAAGACCGTGGAAAAGCACCTGCGCCTGGGGCTGGCGGCGTGCCGGCAACGGCTTGGGCGTGATGAGGTGCGCCCATGACGAAGCAACCCGAACAGGTGCCACTGGACGAGGCTCTTGGGCGACATCGTGAAGAGCTCAAGCAGCTGTTCCCCATGCCGCCGTCCAGGCCTGCGCCCTCGAAGGCAGCAAAGTCGGCAGGTATCACGCTGGCGGTTGCGATCGCCTTTGCAGGCCTGGCCTGGCTGAACCCTGCCTACAAGAGCGAGCGTTTCGCTACCGCCATTGGTGAGCGGCGTGCTGTGCTGCTGAACGACGGAAGCAAGCTGCTGCTGGACAGTGGCACGCATGTCGATATCAGCTGGCGTCTGCTCAGCCGCGAAGTCGACCTGCGCGCAGGGCAGGCGCTTTTCGATGTCTCCTCGGCCGTGTATCGCCCCTTCGTAGTGTCCGCTGGCCCGGCGAAGGTCGAGGTGCTCGGTACGCTGTTCAATGTCCGCCGGCTGGATAACGATGCGGTGCGTGTGACCCTGGCCCGTGGACGCGTGGACGTCACCGCTGCAGCTTCAGAACACGCGCCTGTCACCCTCAGGCCAGGGCAACAGGTCGACTCCATCGGCGGGCAACTGATGCCGGTTTCGAAGGTCGACGCCTTGAAGGCGATGGCCTGGAAAGATGATCGCATCGTGTTCGAGCAGACGCCGCTGGATGAAGCGGTGTCGTTGCTGCGTCACTATCGCAAGGCATCCATTGAGCTGAGCGACCCAAGCTTGGCTGCACTCAAGGTGACAGGGGTCTTCGAAGCGCACAATGTCGACCGACTGCTGGATCTGCTACCGAGCATCCTGCCCGTCGCCGTGTTGAAAACAGAGGATGGCAGCGTGCGGATTCAACGTAAATCGGCAAGAAAATAAAGCTCAAGCGCAGGTAGGGTTTCTCGATTCCCATGGCGGCTATTGAAAAAAGCCCAACCAGAAAAAGGAACTCGAGACGTGCATTTTCCCCTCCGCAGTCGCCAACTACGCCTGTCATTGCTCGCCAGTAGCCTGCTCATCGCAATGTCGGCCCAGGGCCGGGAAAAGGTGAACGTGGATCTCCCCGCCGCGCCGCTGGGGGAGGCCATCAACGCCCTTGCACAGCAGTCTTCGGTACAGGTCATCTTTGCCAGCGATCTCGGTGCAGGCCGAAACGCGCCTGCGGTGAAAGGACGGTTCACACCTGAGCAAGCACTTAAAACGCTGCTCAAGGACAGTGGCTTGCAGTTGCAGGCCAAGGATGAGCGTACGTTCGTCATCGTCGCGCAGGGTGCCCCCGCATCCAGCCCCGTGACCCAGAGCGTGCCCGTGGAAATGGCGCAGATGGAAATCACCGCCTCGCGCACCAGCAGCAGCCTGGTTTCCGCAACGCGGCAATCCACCGTTCTTGAGCATGAACAACTGCAGGAGCTGCGCCAGGGTTCAGACAGCCTGGCCACGGTACTGGCCAAGGCGATTCCGGGCATGTCCGACTCCAGCCGCACCATCACCGAGTATGGCCAGACCCTGCGCGGGCGCAGCATGCTGGTCATGGTCGACGGGGTGCCGCTCAATACCAACCGCGACTCGTCGCGCAACCTGGCCAATATCGACCCGGCGCTGATCGACCGGGTCGAAGTTATCCGTGGTAGCAGCGCCATCTACGGCAGCGGCGCCACGGGAGGCATCATCTCCATCACTACACGACCTGCAGGTGGTGAAAACCGTGCCGAAACCAGCCTGAGCGCCACCTCGCCACTTACCCGCCTGGGCAGCGATGGCCTGGGGGGCCAGTTCCAGCAGTATTTCGCAGGCTCTCAGGGAGCGGTGGACTACGCGTTCGACTTCGGCACCCGCCACATCGGTGCCTCGTACGATGCGCATGGTGACCGGATCGCCCCGGAGCCCAGTCAAGGTGACCTGTTCGATTCGAACATCTACAACATCGGCGGCAAGCTGGGGCTGCACATCGACGAGAACCAGCGAATCCAGCTTGCAGTCAGCCACTACGATGCACGCCAGGACACCGACTACGCTACAGACCCAAGCGTCGCGAAACTCCCCGCAGGCTCTGTGCCGGCCAATGCGATCAAGGGCCTGGATCTTGACGAACAGAACCGCATTCGCAACACGCTGGTGAACCTGGAGTACGAGAATCTCGACATTCTCAGCAGCCGGCTCTCTGCCCAGATGTACTACCGGGACTACTTCACCCGTTTCACGCCGTTCGATGCCCGGGCCGTTGCTACCCGCGGCAGCAACGTGGACCAGATCATGCAGAACAGCGAAGTGTTCGGCAGCCGCCTGACCCTGCGCACGCCACTTGGCGACAGCGGCAGTACCGAGCTGGTGTGGGGGGGCGACTATAACCAGGAGCGCAGCGACATGCCGCTCGATGTCTTCGACCCTGCGGTTTATGACGCCAGTGGCGGCCTGGTCTTCGACAAGACGGGCAAGCTCACCTACATGCCCCCGCTGAGGACGCGAAGCGCCGGTGCGTTCGCCCAGCTACAGCATCGCTTTGATGAGCATTGGTCTGTCGACGGCGGCCTGCGCTACGAATACTCCACTGCCGAATTCGATGACTTCGTTCCGTTGTCCGAATCCACCGCTGCCTCGCCGGTGGCGGTGAAGGGGGGCGAAGTTCATTACGATGCGGTGCTGTCGAACCTGGGCGTCGTCTACTCACCGGTACTCGGCCAGGAGATCTACGCCTCCTTCAGCCAGGGCTTCCAATTGCCCGACGTGGGCATTCAATTGCGCAATGCGCGCCGTGGTTTCGACATCGGCGTATCGAACCTGGAACCGGTCAAAACCAACAACTATGAGCTTGGCTGGCGAGGAGAGCTGGGCAGCAACACCCTCGGTACCTTGGCGCTGTTCTACACCACCTCCAAACTGGGGGATGTGCAGAGTTTCAACAATGGCCTGATTCTGACCCGCACCAAGGAGCGCATCTACGGAGCCGAAGCCAGTGCAGATTGGCTGTCCGACGATGCGGTGTGGGGCGCAGGGGGGAGTGCGACCTGGATGCGCGGACGAGAAAAACCGGACGGCAAAGGCTGGCAAGACATGACCGGCTATCGCGTTCCGCCCCTGAAGCTGACCGCCTACGTCCAGTACAAGCCGACACTGGAGTGGAGCAACCGCTTGCAAGCTACGTTCTTCGACGGCAAGGACTATAGGCTCGATGGCGTGGACAGCTTCGGTCGGCATCAAGTGAGTAGCTATACGACAGTGGACCTGGTGAGCCAGTACCAGATATCCGCTGACGACAAGGTAAGCGTCGGCATCCAGAACCTGTTCAATCGCGACTACTACCCGCTCTACAGTCAATTGCTGCGCAATAACAACAACACCAGCCACTTGCCAGCACCCGGCACTGTGTTGACTGCCAGTTATACGCACGATTGGTAAGGAGATGAACATCACCGGGCCGGTTTTGACATCAAGTCAAGCCACCTGAGGCGCCTATGTATCTGAAGGCTTTAAGACGCTTTGTGGAACTTGATGCAGCAACCTTGCAGTGCTCGCAGTCATACGCTTTAACCGTCCTCGGAAGCCGCTGCCATGCCGATCAAGATCGGACCAACGAGAGCCTGTGAAGAGCGCCGCATCAGCAGAGAACCTCATCCGGCCGGTATCTGTCAATGGACATGATCTGGCAAACAATCCAGGCCGAATTCGCCGATATTGGCGATGAGCGCGAGATCGTGCGAATTCTGGTACGGCTGGTGATGGCTGCCGTATTGGGCGCTGTTCTAGGCTTCGAGCGAGAGCACAAGGGCAAGTCCGCCGGGGTGCGCACGCACATGCTGGTTTCGCTGGGTGCGGCGCTGTTCGTGCTGGCACCCAGCATGGCAGGTGCCGATGCGCAGGCACTCAGCCGGGTGATTCAGGGCATCGTTGCCGGTATCGGCTTTCTGGGTGCGGGCACCATTCTCAAGGGCAATGGCCAGGACACCAGTCATGTCAAAGGCCTGACCACAGCTGCCGGGTTATGGATGACGGCTGCCATCGGTACGGCAGCGGGGATGGGACGCGAAGCCACGGCGCTGGTCAGCACGGTGCTGGCGCTGTTGGTGCTGGGCACGATGCCTTTGCTGATGGACAAGGTTGAAGGGCAGGACGAAGAAAAACAGAAGTAGGAGGGCAGGAAGCACTGAGGGGCGTGAGTCGCCCCCGCAAAGCCCATCTGCCGTTAATCAGACCGATGCTGAGCCATTCAGGCGCTCGATCGCGTCGATCAGGTCGTCGTAACCCACCGGCTTGTTCAAGTGGCGGTCAAACCCGGACTGCCGGGACTTGTATTGGTCAGCGCTTGCCCCGAAGCCAGTCAACGCGATGGCCGGGATGTAGCGCAGATGTTCCAGACCGCGCAGCGCCCGAATCAGTGCATGACCGTCCATGCCAGGCATGCCGATGTCGGAAATAATCACGTCGTAACGCGCATCTGCCGCCGATTGCAGCGCCAGTATCGGGTCGCTGTAGGCGTCAACGTCGGCGTCCTCCATCAACAGCAATTGTTCCATCACTTCCAGCACATCGAGCGAGTCATCCACCAGCAGGATGCGAATCCCTTTCAGGCGACCTTCTGATGGCAGCGCTTCGCCCTGAGCCTGGGGTTGCTGGGTATACACGCACAAAGGCAGGGTGATGATGAACGTACAACCCTGGCCTATTCCGGGAGACTCTACGCTGACCGCTCCGCCATGGGCTTCTACCAATTGACGAACCAGGGAAAGGCCAATACCTAGCCCCTCTCGCCCATGGCCGGTGGGTGCAGCCTGGTTGAACAGCTCAAAAATATCTTCCAGGGAGTTTTTGGCGAGGCCTATACCCTGATCAATGACTTCAAGTCGCGCCTGCTCATCCTGCCGAGCAAGTCTCAACAGAATTTCGCCATCGGCAGGGCTGAACTTCAATGCGTTGTTCAGTAGGTTCCAGATGATCTGCTCGACACGTGTGCTGTCGGCCTCCACATAGACCGGTTCCCCATCAGCCGGCAGCGTCAGCCGAACACTTCGGCCGCGCTGCTCATTGCAGGCTACGGAGCAGATACCCTGCAGCACGGCGCACAAATCGACCGGCTGGGTCTTCAGTTTGAGTTTGCCCGTGCGGATGCGCGCTACATCGAGCAAATCATCGATGATCCGCGCCTGGCTGGTGACCGCATCGCGAATAACGTTGACCGCTTTGTTCGCCATGCCGGTACTTGTGACCGATGGTATACGTCGCAAGATATCGGCATTGAGCTGAATCAGGTTCAACGGGTGCTTGAGCTCATGGGACATCACCGCGAAGAACTCGTCCTTCATGTGGCTGGAGCTTTGTGACTCGGCCAGGCGCTTGCTTTGTTCGTCTTGCAGGCGCTTGTGGCCGGTGAGGTCACGGGCGATCTTCACGTAACCGCGCAGGCTGCTGCCCTTGAGGCGTGAAACTTCACCGCTGCAATAGAAGCGGCTGCCGTCCTTGCGCACATGCCAGCGTTCGTCCTGGCCGCGGCCATGCAGGCGGGCAGCGCGCAATTCGCGTTCCGGCTCGCCGTTTTCGCGGTCCTGCTCGGTGAAAATCAGCGCATAGTGAAGGCCCAGCACTTCATCCTTGGCGTAGCCGAAGATCAGCGCAGCGCCCGTATTCCAGTCGATGATCAGGCCTTGTTCGTCAAGCAGGATGATGGCGAAGTCATGGGTGCTCTCTGCGACCAGGCGCATGCGCTCCTCACCTTGACGCAAGCGTTCTTCGGCAGCGCGACTCTTGGTGATGTCGATAAACGTCAGCACGGTGCCATCGACATTCTGCTCGCTGGCCCGGTACGGTAGCAGGCGCGCCAGGTACCAATGCTGGTCCTGGCCGATCACTTCACGCTCGATCGTGGATTCGCGCTCGATCACCGCACGCGCATCGTCAGCCAGGCCTGGATATTCCAGGCGATGGGTGATGTCGAGCAGCGAGCGGCCGGTGTCGACCGGCAATATGCTGAAAATGGCGGTGGCCCCAGGGGTGAACCAGCGAATGTGCAGGTTGCGGTCGACAAACACGGTGGCGATCTGGGTCGAGGCGATCAGGTTGCTCAGGTAGTCGTTGATCTTGTCGGTTTCATCGACCTTGGTCTTGAGCTCGTAGTTGACCGTCAGCAGTTCTTCGTTGATGGATTGCAGCTCTTCCTTGCTGGTTTCCAGCTCTTCGCTGGCCAGGCGCAACTCTTCGTTGATCGCCTGCATTTCTTCGTTGGAGGCCATCAGCTCCTGGCTGGAGATGTCCGATTGCGCGATGGTTTCCTGCAACTGCTGACGGGTACGCTGCAGTTCGCGCTCCAGGGTGCTCAACACCATGCCTTCGGTTTGCTGAATAGCAGGCGGGTTGTGGGGATCAGCTTCGCGAACCTGAAAAACCACCAGCAGGCATTCGCTGCCACTGGGTTCGTCCTGGTGGGGCTGTACCTGTACCTGGACTTCGACGCGCTGATCGTCGACGGTGGTGATCACTGCGCCCGAGCTGACCGGCTGGCCGGTGTTCTGAGCCTGCAACAGGGTACTGCGCAGGGCCGGGCGCAGCGGCGTGAGTACCAGGTTCAGCAGGCTGGGGCTGACTTCGCCACCGGCGTGGCGCAGGAAGCGGCCGACGCCATCACTCATGTGCAAGATGTTGCCATCGCCATCGACGATCAGGCTGGGCGGTGAGCGCCTGGACAACGCCCGGTGATGGATTTCAGCATAGGACAGCTTGCGCAGGAGCTTGGGTTTGGCGCGTACGGCTTGCGTGTCGGGCGTCTGAAGCCGCCCCGGACGGCGCGCCGGTTCTACTTCCCTGGCGCGGAAGATGCGATGGCGTTTGTCCACGGGAATGAACAGGTCGGCCGCCACGTCCGCAGATTCCGAACTGCCCAGGAACAGGTAACCTCCTTTGCGCAGGGCGAAGTGGAACAGCCGCAGGATTTCCCGTTGCACTTCTCGGTCCAGGTAGATGAGCAAGTTACGGCATACCACCAGGTCCAACTGAGAGAACGGTGGATCGGACAACAGGTTGTGCCGGGCGAACAGCACTTTTTCGCGAATGTCCTTGCGCACGCGGTATTTCTGATCTTCCTTAATGAAGAACTGGCGCAGCCTGGCCGTGGGAACATCGGTGGCGATGGCTTCGGGATAGACGCCCAGCCGACCGACATTGATCGCGCGCTCGTCGAGGTCGGTGGCGAACACCTGCACTTTGGCACTGCGCTGCTCCATCGCCAATTGCTCGGTTGCCATAATCGCCAGGCTATAGGCTTCCTCGCCGGATGAACACCCCGCCGACCAGATACGTATTTCGCGCTGCGGATCCTCGCTGTCGTCGTTGGCCAGCCCCGGCATCGCCTGTTGTTGCAACGCTTCGAAGGCGTCCCGGTCGCGAAAGAAGTTGGTGACCCCGATCAGCATGTCCGCCAACAGGGCGCGAGACTCTTCAGGATGCCGCTCGAGGTAGTCGCGGTAACTGGCAAGGTCGGTCTGCGCGGTGACGTGCAGGCGACGTTCAAGCCGGCGCAGGACGGTCGCGCGCTTGTAGTGCTGGAAGTCGTGGCCGGTGCTGGCATGCAGCCGGGCGAGGATGTCGTCGAGTAGCGGGTCGCATTGGGCTGGGTCGCCTGAGCGTTCGCCTAGCGGCGGCGGGAGGCTGTCATCCTCGATTTCCGGCAGTTTGACCTTCTGAGCCGAGCGCCACAGTTCCACCAGCTTGCCCGGAATCTCGGTCACCGGAAGGATCAGGTCGACCATGCCGGTGGCGATGGCGGCCTTGGGCATGTCAGGGTACTGGGCGTCATCGGGCGACTGCACAAGGGTCACGCCACCTTGTTCCTTGATGCGCGACAGGCCCACTGCGCCATCGCTGCCGCTGCCCGAAAGGATCACGCAGAACGCATGGTCCTTGTGCACATCAGCAAGGTCGCGGAAGAACAGGTCGATGGCGACGTGGTCACCGCGGCTGCGCCTGGCCGGGCTGACCCGCAGGTAGCCGTCATTGGTGGACAGGCGGTTGGCCGGCGAAATGACATAGACGTGGTCACGCTCGATCGGTACCGGCTCGCTTACCTGGCACACCGGCATGCGCGTGACGCGCTGGATCAAGCGGTCGGCCTGGCTCTGGTGGTCCGGCGACAAGTGCAACACCACAACGAATGCCATGCCGCAGTTCTCGGGGGCGTGCTTGAAAAACGCCTGGACCGCCTCCAGGCCGCCGGCCGATGCACCGATACCCACCACTGGAAAGTCCAGATGGCTGGGGCTTAGCGCAGGGTTTTGCGGCGAGGCGAGCGTGGGCTTGCTGGACGATTTCATGGGCACGAGCCTTGTGCGGACCGGGAGTGAGCAGTGGCGGCGATTATAGGCCTGGCACCGATCAATCTACGAGCGGGATTCAAGTAGGACTGCCCATGCTGGCCAAAGTGCCGCTGTCGATCAAAGGGCCTGGGGCTGCTCGAGGGATTGTGGCAGTGCGGTCACCTTGATGGCACGTACCGGTACGGCAAACTTGGCACCGATCCTGTTGAAGCGCTCGAGCAGGTGGAAATTGATCGCCTGCTGAATATCCATGTAGAGGTTGTAGCCAGGGTCTCTCACGATATAGACGCATTCGAACTCCAGTGCCTCTTTGCCAAAGCCGCGCAAATGAGCGCGGTCAAAACGCACCTGCTGTTGGGCTGTGATCGCCTCTTCGACGAGGGCGGGCGCCTGTTTCACCGCCTCGGTGGGCGTGTCATAGGACAAGCCGAACTCGAACACGATGCGTCGTTCCTGCAAGCGCTTGTAGTTCTGGATCGTGCTGCTGATCATGCTGGCATTGGCCATGACGATCTGCTCGCCACCCAGGCTGCGGATCCGCGTGGTCTTCAGCCCCACGTGCTCCACCGTACCGGCCAGCGGCCCGATGACGATGAAGTCACCGACCTCGAACGGTTTGTCGACGGCAATCGACAACGAGGCGAACAGGTCACCCAGGATGTTCTGCACGGCCAGGGCGACGGCAATGCCGCCCACACCCAGGCTGGCCACGAAGGCGGTGATATTGACGCCCAGATTGGACAGCATGGCCAGCAACACCACCGACCACAACAGCACGCGCGCGCCCCAGGCCGAAAGCGTGGCCAGCGCACTGCCTTGGTATAGGCCGTCGGCGCTGTGCCGGCTGAAGTAGCGGGTCAGGCCCAGCGCGATGGCGCGATTGACCCAGAGGCCGATCTGCAGGGCAGCGACCACGAACCACAAGCTACTGACCCGGCCCAGCCAGCGCTCGGGCAGGTCCAGCATGCTCAAACCCACCAGCAGCGAAGCGAGCAGCAGCAGGCTGTTGCTGGTGCCGGCCAGTACCTTGGCCAGCACCTGACTCATTGCCCCGTCATGTTCGGACCAGCGCTGCACCCGGCGCATCAACAGGCCGATGACAGCTCTGGCAATCACGAACGTCAGCACGGCAACGCACAGCGCTACCAGCAGGTTGAGGATGGAAATGCCGAAGAATGTGGTGTCGGTGAACAGTTCGATGATTCGATCATTCATGGGGAGCCCACCTCCAGATGGCTCAAGGCAGGGCCGCAGGGCGGCCCCTGGGATTGCGCGGTGACGTGTGGGTTACTTGCCGTGGGTGGCTTGCAGCGCCTTGGCCTGTTCCAGATGGTGCTGCAGCGTTGGCAGCTTGTCGTTGGCGAAGGCCTTCAGCTCCGGCTTGTCGGAGGAGGCGGCCTCTTTCTTGAACAGTTCCACGGCCTTTTCGTGCGCGTCGACCTGGTTATTGACGTATGACCGGTCGAACGACTCCTCGCGCCATTCGAGGATCATCTTCTTCACCTTGTCGGTCAGCGCGGCTTCGTCGGGCACGCTGATGTCCAGCTTGCGGGCGATATCACCGAGTTCCTGGTTGGCTTTGGTATGGTCTGAGACCATTTGCTGGGCGAATTGCCTGATGTCTGCGCTCTGGCTCTTTTCCTGCGCCAGGTTGCCGGTGACCACTTCGGCGATACCGGCTTCAGTGGCCGCATCGACGAAATCGTCCGAAGACGCTGCCTGTACCTGCAGCGAAGCCAGGCCCATCAACAGGGTAACGCCGGCGATTTTCAAGAATGGTGTGTTCATGTCTCACTCCTTCGTTCTGTTGGCGCGACCTCAATGTCGCACTCGGTTGAACCGCAGGTGCGGGTGAAGGTTTAGTTTTTCTTGAAAACAGGGCCGCCGTGGCAGCGCAATCTGCGTTCTCGGGCACCGCTCATCCGCTATGTCGTAATCAGAACGAATTCAGGAGGACGGGTGAGACTCGTTGGTTTAGGTCTTTACAAAAACGAGTAACCATCATGAAAAACAACCTGATCGCCCTGTTGCTGTTGACTGCCAGTTTCTCGCTGCTCGGAGGGTGCTTCGACCGCGACAGTGATCATCCAGCGAAGGATGCCGACCCAAGCAAACCGTCACTTCAGATGCAGCAACCCAGTGACCCTGCAACTAACCCTCCAGCTGAGACCAAACCGCAGAATCAATGAGTGAGGTACAGGGCATGGTGGCGACGACAAAGGCAGGTATAAGGCCTCACAATGCCGACTTAGGGCTGGAACATCGCTATCGAGCGCTACTTGAGGGCCCGGAGCCCACCACCGAGGCCTGGCTGGAGGAGCAACTGCGTCTGGCCCGTGCGCTTTGCGACGACCTGCCAGATGATCCTGGGCTACTCCCGCAATGGGCCGATAACCATGCGGGACGTGTCGCCAGCGAGCATGCGGCCTACCTGGAACAACGGCGTCAGGGCGGCCCCCGTCGTTTTTTTGCCAATCGTGCCCATGCCTTGTGGTTTTTGCAGCAAGTCGCGCCGACCAAAGCGGTCGACGGCGCATGGCTACACGGAGCCCTATGGCATTGGCAGGACCCGCGCTTCCATGGGTTGATCCGCACCTTCCTCGAAGAACTCGGAGACGGTGACCCACGCTGCAATCACGTATTGATCTACCAGCGCTTGCTCAGTCGTCTTGGTTGCCTGCAGGAGCCATCGCTTGACCCCGCTCGCTACCTGCGGGGCTCGTTGCAATTGGCGCTCGGCCAGCACTTCGAGCGTTTTCTTCCAGAAGTGATCGGTTACAACCTGGGTTACGAACAGCCCCCCTTGCATCTGCTGATCACCACCCACGAGCTGGCCGAGCTGGGTATCGACGCCCATTACTTCCAGTTGCATGTGACCATCGATAATGCCGCCAGCGGCCATGCGCGCCGTGCCATAGAGAGCTTCACCGAGCTGATGCGGGATGAGCAACCCGCCTTTTACGAGCGTGTCAGGCATGGCTACCGTCTTAATAACCTGGGGATCGACACGCCGTCGTTGATCGCCTCGTTCGACCTGCGGGCCGAGTTGCTCGGCGCGCTGGAGCGCAAGCGCATCTATGGCCAGTGCATGCATTCTGACCGTTGTCGCCTGCAAGGACGCACCATCAACCAGTGGCTTGCCGAACCCGGCGCGATGCCTGATTTTCTGGAGGCGCTACAGGCTCAGGGTTGGATCAAGCGCGACACCGATCCCCGCCAAAGCCGCTTCTGGTCGCTGATAGAAGGCCCTGTAGCGGCCATGTTCGGTGTGTTCGATGCTTATGAAAAGCAGCTTTGGCATGACTGGATCGCCGGAGACTGGCAAGGCGCAGAGATCCGTCGGGTGCCGCCAGGGCAGTGGGAGCACGCCTTGCAGTTGGCAGATGAAACACCCCTTGCGCCGCTGGCTGCAGACATGGCTGCGTTGATCGAAGCGATGGCTGGCAATCGGCATGCTACCCCGCAGGGCCTGCACGCCACCCGCGCGTTCATTCAGGCCACCGGCCTGATGCAAGGAGGGCTCTACTGATGCTGCTCGACCAGGACCAGATCCGTGCCGATGAGGCCTTGTTGCAGTTGGGGCGTCGCCTGCGTGCCGACGGCTATCGTTTCACCTGTGTGACGCCGGCGACCCAGACCAGGGTCAATGCACGGGCCGATGCGCAGCAGGCGCGTACCCTGCGTGATGTGTTCGGCTGGAGTAGGCCGTTCGCCGCGTCACTGCTCAGCCCCGATGAACTGGCGCAGCTGCGCCTCGCTGGCGTGCTGGAGGCCCAAGGTGCGCTGTGGCGCAGCACTGTGCGCTGGTCCAGCCTGGACGACCTGTTGCTGGTACATGCTGCCTGGCCAACGGACAGCCGTGACGCGGTGTTCTTTGGCCCCGACAGCTACCGTTTCGCCCAGCTGATACACGATCATTTGAGCAGCACGCCCGAGCGCGTGCAGCATGCCGTAGACATCGGCTGTGGCAGCGGTGTCGGGGCGTTGCTGATCGCGCGCGCCGCCCAAAACGCTCAGGTTTGCGCCGTGGACATCAACCCTATGGCATTGCGCTACACCGCCATCAATGCCGCCTTGGCCGGTGTGGCCAATGTTTCGGTCGAGCGCAGTGACCTGCTCAATGACATCGCCGGTACGTTCGACCTGATCGTCGCCAACCCGCCGTACATGCTCGACGCCGGACAGCGCGCCTACCGCCACGGCGGCGGCGCACTGGGTGCCGAGCTGTCGCTGCGCATCGTCGAGCAAGCCCGGGAGCGCCTGTCGCCCGGGGGCACGTTGCTGCTGTACACCGGTGTCGCGATCGTCGAGGGGCGCGACGCGCTGCTCGAAGCCATGCGGTTGCGCCTGGCAGGGCCTGCGTTCAGTTGGTTCTATCGCGAGCTGGATCCGGATGTATTCGGTGAGCAATTGCTTGACCCCGGTTACGAGCAGGTCGAGCGCATTGCCGCCGTGGCCCTGACCGTCACCCGTCGCGGCTGATAGCGTCGTGGCGCGGGAGTGCACGTTTGGCATCGAGGAAGAATACCTGCTGGTGAAGCTGGCCACCGGGCAGGTCATGGCGGCTCCGTCAGCAGCCGTGGCCCGCTGTTGTCGGGATGCGCTCGGCCCTTGGTTCGCCGAAGAAATGTTCCACAGCCAGATAGAGATCGCTTCGCCGGTTTTCGACACGTTGCACCAGGCGCGTGAGTTCTTTGGCGAGCGGCGACAGCGCCTGGCCCAGGCGCTGGCCGATGAGGGCGCCGGGCTGTACGGCGCGGCAAGCCACCCCAGCGCCCAGTGGCTGCGCCAACGCCCACGTGGCTCCCCGCACTATCGCCAGTTGTTCGACGATTACCAGCTGGTGGCCCGGCGCAGCCTGTTGAATGGCCTGCACGTGCACGTTGGCGTACCGGTGGGCATCGATCGTATGCGGGTGATCAATCGGGTGCTCTACTGGCTGCCCTTGTTATTGGCGCTGAGTACCTCGTCTGCGTACTGGGGCGGTGAGGATACCGGCTACATGAGCTACCGCCGCGCAGTGTGCGGGGAATGGCCGCACATGGGGCTGCCAGAGCCGTTGCCGGACTGGAGTGCGTACCAGCGCTACCGGGCATTGCTGCAACGTACCGGCAGCCTGGCCGAGGACGGCGACTTCTGGTGGGCGATCAGGCCCTCGCGGCGGTTTCCGACGGTCGAGCTGCGTATCTGCGATGGCTGCCCGCGGCTAGAGGATGCCATGGCTGTCGCCGGCCTATTTCGCCACCTCGTCGAGAAGGCGCTGGCCCGCCACGATGACCCCGCCAGCCGAGAGATGCGCTGGGTCACCCAGGAGAACTACTGGCGCGCCCTGCGTCAGGGCCGCCTGGCCACCTTCATCGGTGTCCACGCGCAACAGCCGGTCAGCGCCGAGGGCTGGCTGATGCAGTTGCAGCAGCAGTGCCCGGCTGACACCGCCGATGCTGAGCGTTCATTCAATCAGGCCCGGCACATCCTGCGCGAGGGCAGCAGCGCCGATCGCCAGCGCCAGGCCTACGCACTGGCCCGTGAGCAGGGCCTGGATAGCCGCCAGGCGATGCGCGCAGTGTACGGGCAAGTGATGAGTGACTTTCGGTAGGTGGCCTGATGGCTGTCCGGGAAATCCGTATAAACCTTCTCGGCGCCGCGTAGTCAGTCTCAGTAAGGGCCCGTATTTCTCGGGCCAGGGAGGTGGCTGATGAAACTCGTCTGCTTGCTGCGAGGCTGCCAATGGCGCAGCCTGGTGGTGTGTGAAGTCGCCGGGCTTCACTGCCAGTGTTGCGAACGCTGTGGCGCGCTGCGCTACAGCCAGCCCGGTCAACCTTTCAATGTGTAGGAGCGGACCATGGCCCGGTCAATCTGGAAAGGCGCGATCAGCTTTGGCTTGGTGCACATCCCCGTCTCGCTGAATACCGCCGTGCGCAGTGAGCGTGTGGACTTCGACTGGCTGGACAAGCGCAGCATGGAGCCGGTTGGCTACAAGCGGGTGAACAAGGTGACCGGCAAGGACATCGACAAGGAGCACATCGTCAAAGGCGTGGAGTACGAAAAGGGCCGCTACGTGGTGATCAGCGAGGAAGAAATCCGCAAGGCCAGGCCCGAGGCGACCCAGACCATCGACATCTTCTCGTTCGTCGATGCCGGCGACATCCCGCTGCAACAGTTTGATACCCCTTACTACCTGAGCCCCGACCGTCGTGGGGGCAAGGTCTATGCCTTGCTGCGCGAGACCTTGCACAGCACCGGCAAGGTGGCCTTGGCCACCGTGGTGCTGCACACCCGCCAGCACCTGGCCCTGCTGCGCCCGCTGGAAGATGCACTGGTCTTGATCACCCTGCGCTGGCCGGAAGAGGTGCGCGGGCTGGATACCCTGGAACTGGACAAGAGCGTGACCGAGAGTAAGGTCGATAAGCGTGAGCTGGACATGGCCAGGCGCCTGGTGGAGGACATGAGCGGGCAATGGACGCCCGATGAGTACCATGATGCGTTTCGCCAGACCATCCTCGACCTGGTGGAGGAGAAAGCCAGCAAAGGCAAGATCGAAACCGTGGACAAAGGCGAGCGCGCGACGGCTGAGAAGGGCGCCAACATCATCGACCTTACCGAGCTGCTTAAACGCAGCCTCGGCGGCAAGACCAAAGCGAAGAAGCCGGCGGCCAAGCGACCGCCCAAGGCTTCATGAGTTACGCAAGCGGTCCCTCCAGCCTCTCGAGATAGTCCCCAAAACCCTCGCGCGCACGGCTGTCCACCCGGCTGCTGGTGGCCACGCTGTGCGCTGCGGTCCAGACGATCTGTGCGCCGCTGGCTTCCAGGGCCAGCACCAGTTGCACATCTTCATGCGCCGGCAATGGCTGGAAGCCGCCCACGCGCTCGTAGGCCTTGGCGCATACACCGAGGTTGGCGCCATGGATATGCCGATGCCCTTCACGGGCCTGATAACGGCTGCGATACAACTGGCGTAACGCTGCGTTCTGCCAGGGCTGCCAGCGTTCGATGTGCACCGTGCCGCACACCGCGTCCGCGTGCCATTGCAGCTGTGACACCAGCCAATGCCTGGGCACGCGACTGTCGGCGTCGGTGAAGGCCAGCCACTGGGCTCCGCGCTCGATCATCCACGTCGCGCCCAGGCGCCGGGCGATGCCGACGTTGCCGGCCTCCAGCTCCAGTGTATGCACGCCATGGCGGCGGGCGATGCGCGCGCTGGCGTCGACACAGCGGTCGAGCACCACCAGGACCTCGACTGCAATGCCCGCCGTTTCGGCTTGGGCCACCGCCTGCTTGACGGCAGTAAGGCAGTACCCAAGCCGACGGGCTTCATTGTGAGCGGGAATGATGACGGCGATCATGGGCAGATCTCGTCGAGGTCGACGACACTGGGCTGACATGACCAGTACTCGAGCAGGAAGTCTGCCTCCTCGTGGCGCAGCAGCGGATACAGCGGCAGATGCCGGGCCAGCAGGGCGTGGACCTCGCGGCCATCCTGCGGGCAACCGGCGATGGGATGGCGCCAGTGGCAGGCCAGCAAACCACCGTCATACGCCAGGCTGGCCACCGACTGCTCGATCACCTGCAACCAGTCGGTGGGGTCCAGGTAGTAGCCGATCTCACTGAGCACGATCAGGTCAAACTGACCGCCCGGCCAGTCGCCGGGCAGGTGGCCCTGTTCGACATGGGCGTGGCTCACGCCTGCAAGCCGCTGACGGGCCAGGGCCACGGCGGTCGCGTCGATGTCCTGGCACGACAGGCTGGCGCAGCGCTCGGCCAGCAGAACGCTCAGCTCGCCGTTGGCGCAGGCCGGCTCGAATACGCGCTCGTAGCATTGGCGCGGCAGGCTGGCCAGGGTCAGCTCGCGCTTGCGCCGCTCGTACCAACGGGTCCGAAAGGCCCAGGGGTCATCGCTACCGGCATACAAGTCGGCGAAGTACTGTGCGTCCAGGCTCATGTTGCCTCCGTTGACAGAAAGATCAGCTCGAATGGTTGCAACAGGCAAGCCTGCAGCTGTTCTGGCACAACCGGTGGGCGGTCACCATCGGGCTGCAACTGGCTGGCATGGGCGGCAAGGGCTTGGCGCTTGAGCGCCAGGTGCTCATCGCCCAGCTGCAGGCGGTGAGCCCGGGGCCAGGGCAGGCGCGGGTCATCGGGGCTTGCCCAGTGCCAGGCCCAGACCGGGGCCTCAGCCAGTTGTACGCGCCTGGCTTGTGCCGCCTGGGCACAGGCGCGACCTGCTGCTTCGTGGTCGCAATGGCCGTCGCCGCGCCACGTGGTCAGCAGCAGGTCGTCAGGTTTGAGCAACTGGTTCAGGTGGTTGACCAAAAAGGCTTCATCGTGGGGCAGCGCGCCATCCTTGAGGTTGAGTCGTCGCCAGTCGAGGCGGTTGAGGTCCAGCCCAAGCAGTTGCAGGGCATGGCGGCTTTCCAGTGGACGCTGATGGCGCAGGCGGCGCTCGGGCCATTGCGAGGAATGCGGGTGGCTGCCCTCGCCATTGGTGGCAGAAACCAGCAGCACGTCCTGTTCTCGTCCCTGGAAGCTGGCCAGCAGCCCGCCGGCCATGAGGATTTCGTCGTCCGGGTGCGGAGCCAGCAGCACCAGGCGCCTTCCGGGTGGGCATAACTGCGCAGGCAGCGTCCAGCTGGCGCGGGCCAACTGAGCAGAATGCTGCCAGGCACTCCAGGGGGTGCCTTGCGCAGCCTGTATCAAGTTCTGGCTCATAGTTGCCATGCTCCCGCCGGCAGGCCGGTCAGTTGCCGGCCCAACTCGGCCAGGTCGCGTTCGGCATGGCTCTGGCGTATGTATACCGGCAGGTCGGCACTGAGCCGGGCGAAATGGCTGCTGCAACAGAACGGCGTGGCACCGAGCGCCCGGCCAGCATGCTGAGTGACCTGCTCGACCGCCTGCTCGACCTGGGCGCGGGTGCGCCGCACCTCGAAGCTGGCGTCGTCCTGCGGGTGGAGGTCGATCCAGGTGGCGCATTCGCGAAGGGCGGCACGGGCACCGTACAAGGCTGCATCGATTGCGCCCAGATGCGCATCGGCATGCGGGTCGCGGCGGGGTTTGCGGCACTGTTCGTGAAGGTAGCCGGCCAGGGCCTCGGCGGCGCCATACCAGCAAGCGGCGATACCCGCGCCGCCTTGCCAGAAGCCAGGCCGGGACAGGTACTGGCCGGGCGAACCGATGGCCAGCCCTGGCGAGTCGTCGAATTCGATCACAACGCTGCGGGTGGCGGCCATGCCTACGGCCTGCCAATGCTCGGCCTGGATGCGCTGGCTGGGATGAGGCAGTTCGATAGCCACCAACTGAGGCTGGTCGTCCTCCCAGGCAGTCAGCAGGGCACGGTCGATCTGCAACGCGCCCGAACACCAAGCCTTGCGGCCTTGCAGGCGTACGCGTTCACCGTTCCGCTCGACGATGTAGGCCCGGGCATCCGGCGGCTCGGCGGCCCACACGCCCCAAATGCCGTTGCAGGCATGCTGGGCGGCACCGCATTCGGCGAGGATCGCCAAGGCGTCGGTATGGCCTTCATAGAGTTTGGCCAGGCTTAGATCGCAACCGGCGACCCGCGCCAGGACGCGCCAGCGTTCGAGCGTGCAGCCCTGGCCGGGCAACGGGAGTACGTCGAGCCGTTCGCCGTGCAAGGCCTGCATCAGTTCTATTAGCGAAGCGTCGCGCTCGATGGCCTGCAAACGGTGAGCAAAACGGTGTAACAACGAATCGAAGTGGGTCAGTTCCATTATGCAATACCCAACTGCTTGCGCATACGCAACGTGATCGACTGGCGTGTCTTGCCCATTTCGGCCCACGGGTCTTCGACCTGTGCAAGCCGCGTGTGAAGGTTGCCGATGTTCCACTGGTTGGCACCCTTGAGCTGGCTCAGTTCCTCCCGCCAGATCGGCACCGACACCGGCAGGCCCTCGCGGGCCCGCAGCGAGTAGGCGGCGACGGTGGTGGCACCCTTGCCGTTACGCAGATAGTCGATAAAGATCCGCCTGACCCGGTTCTTCGGCCCGGACACGGCGCTGAGACGGTCAGGGAACAGCCCGGCCATGTGGTTGACCAACGCACGGCTGAAGTCTTTCACCTCGTCCCAGCCGGCGCGTCGGGTCAGGGGTACGACGAGGTGCATGCCCTTGCCGCCGCTGGTCTTGAGAAACACCTTCAGGCCCAGTTCGTCGAGCAGGGTAAGGGTCAGCTGGGTGGCCTCGAGCATGGCTTTCCAGGGCAGCGCCGGGTCAGGGTCTAGGTCGAGGACAAAGCGGTCGGGTTTATCGAAATCCTTGGTAGTGGCATTCCAGGTGTGCAGTTCAAGCGTGTTCATCTGCACCGCGCCCAGCAGGCTGTCGGCGCGGTTGAGCACCATCGCCGCTTGGCCGGCCTGGGCCTTGTTGTAGCTGAGCACCTTGGGGATATGCAGCTGGCCGGCGTTTTTCTGGAAGAACAGTTCGCCGTCCAGACCGTCCGGTGCCCGCACAAGGGCTACAGGCCGGTCCTTGAGCTGTGGCAGCAGCCAGTCGGCGACCTGAGCGTAGTACTGGGCGACCTCACGCTTGGTGGTACCGGTGGTTGCGTCGACCACGCGGTCGGGGTGGGTCAGGCGCAGAGTGCCCAGGTTCTCGGGTTCTGTCTGTGCTGCGCGCTTGGTGGGCATTGCTCGCTCCAGGTCGATGGCGGTGGCAGGTTTATCGTCACGCAGGCCGTGGAACACCGAATGACGCACGATGCCTTCGCGGGTCATCTGGGCATAGGCGACCTCTGCCAGCAGCTGTGGCTTGAGCCAATGCACGCCGCGCGCTTCGGCACCGGTAGGTGGTTTCGGCAGGGGCGATCGGTCGGTTTGCAACGGCTTGAGGCGGGCGTGAATGCTATCCAGGGTGGCCGCGCTGAAACCCGTGCCGACCTTGCCGGCGTAACGCAGTTGGCCGCTGCCGTGGTCGTGCAGGGCCAGCAGCAGGGCGCCGAAGCCGTTGCGGCTGCCTTTGGGGTCGGTGTAGCCGACGATCACGAATTCCTGGCGCTGCTTGCACTTGAGCTTGACCCATTCGCTACTGCGCCGGCCAACGTAAGGGCTGTCGGCACGTTTACCGATCAAGCCTTCGAGTTCCAGTCGGCAGGCGCTGTCGAGCAGTGACTCGACGGGCGCCTCAAAATCGGCGGAATACCTGAGTACCTGCGATGCATGGCCTTCCAGCAACCGGGCGAGGGTTGCACGGCGCTGTTGCAGCGCCAGTGCTCGCAGGTCCTCACCGCCCAGCCAGGGCAGGTCGAACAGGTAGTAGGTGATGCGCTCGTCATGCTCGGTGTCGAAGGCGTTCTGCAAGGCCTGGAAGTCGGCCACGCCGTTGTCGTCGACCACTACCATCTCGCCGTCCAGCCATGCCGAGTCGAGGCCCAGGGCCTTGAGCGCCTCGACCTGCCGGGGCATCTTCGCACTCCAATCGTGGCCATTACGGGTAAACAGGCGTATGTCGTCACCGTCGATACGCGCCAGGATGCGGTAGCCGTCGAACTTGACTTCGTAGCGCCAATCGCCGCTTGGCGGGGAATCGACCAACGTGGCCAGTTGCGGCTGGAGCGTATCCGGCAAGGCTTTGCGGCTGGCTCGCTTGTGCCTGGCAGTGGTCGCCTTAGCCGGGCTGCGCGGGGGCAGGGTGCGCTCGCTCAGCACGCTGTCCGGCAGGGCCTCGACAATGCTGTAGTCCGTTTCACTGCGCGCCTGCCCGTCATGGGACTTGACCAGCATCCACTGCTCTTTCTTGCCTGCCAGGTGAGTGCGGAACAGATTCCAGACCCCTGACAGTTTCTCGCCCAGCAGGCGAAAGCGCAGCTTGCCCTTTGCGTAGGCTTCGCGCGGGTCGCCTTCGGGCTCCCACACACCCCGGTCCCAGACAATGACATCGCCGGCGCCGTAGTGGCCTTCAGGAATGCTTCCTTCGAAGTTGGCGTAGTCCAGCGGATGATCCTCCACGTGCACTGCCAGGCGCCGGACCTTGGGATCCAGTGAGGGGCCCTTGGGGATGGCCCAGCTCTTGAGGGTGCCGTCGAGCTCCAGGCGAAAATCGTAATGCAGGTGGCTGGCATTGTGCTTCTGGATGCAGTACTGCAGCGCATGGGCCGAGCGGGGATGGGCGCGTTTACCAGCCGGCTCGGGCGTGGCATTGAAGTCGCGCTTGCGCTGGTACTCCTGCAGGGGCTTGGCCATGACGGGCTCCGGAAGGGTTTGCGGGTCTCAGGATTGGGAGGTGGCGGCGCAGCGAGGAGTTCAAAAAAAGCGAGGGTCCGGGGCTGACAGAAACTCTGAATCATTTGCCGTCGGCGAGAGTCGACCGAGTGAAGCCCACTAACGGAGAACGTTCATGTCCACACCCGATGAACGAAGAGCGCCCATTGAGATCGATGACACCGAGGACCGCATGGGCAGCGTCCACGAGCTGGATTTCAGCGAACGCCGCGATGAACGCCAGGGACGAATTGGCGACGAGCGTCCGGCGCGGGAGGTCGCCGAGGACTATCCGCCCCGGCGTGTCGCCGAAAGCGGGATGACCGGCGGCGAGGCGCTGAGTGACAGCCTGCACGAGGACAATGTCACCCTCGATGACCTGAGCCCCGATACGCTGCTCGATGAGACCGGTGCCCGCGATCCGGATGAGCCTGGCAGCGGCGGCCCGGCGGACAAGACTTTGCGCCAGGTGGAGGCCCACGAGATCGGTGGTGGTTTCGGCCTGGACGAGGCCGAACTGGCCCGCTCCGCGCCGCTGGACGGCGAGCCGTGGACCGATGACGTGGTACCCGATGACGAAGGGAGAGAGCCGAGATGAACGAGCAACGCTGTTCCTGCACCCATTGTTCTTGCACCGTGGAGGCCAATGCTGTGGTTCAGGATGGTAAAGTCTATTGCTGCGAAGCCTGCGCGACGGGCCATCGTAACGGCGAGCCCTGTCGTATGAGCGACTGCAAGTGTGGTGAGTTGGCGGAGTCGAAAGAGTCCAATGTCGATAATGCGCTGGAGGAAACATTCCCGGCGAGCGATCCGATTTCGCCATAACGCCCAGTGGCTGACAGATGTGAGACGGGAGAGCGACAGGACGACGTTCAGATCATGCGGAAACTCACCCGTCACGCATCTGGTTTGAGTTACGCCCTCAATGGGTCTGCCAGACACCGTTATTGCGGTCGCAATCGCTACGTGCCTGGCCCAGGCCAGGGGTGTCGTAGTAGTAAGTGATGATCCGCGCATCCTTGGGTAGTGCAGGGCGGGTGGCAGGCTCATCACGCCCAGCGGCATCGGGGTTGGCCAGTGTCTCTTGCGTCAGTGGCGCGATACAGCTGCCAACGCTGCCGTTGGGGCAACGCTCCACTCGACGCTTCTGGCTGTTCAACATCTCCTTGCTTTCGTTGCTGCACGACCAGGCAATCGCCTCAGCGGGCATGTTGCCGTAGCTGTAACAGGTGTGTTGCTGCACCGGTTTGACCGCCTTGCTGGATGAGCGGGTGACCACGTCGCAACCTTCGGCCAACACCTGCCCGCTGCTCAGGGTGCCCAGCATTGCCATGTACAGAGCGAATCGCATGATATACCTCCCGTGCACCAGGCCCTGTCAGCGCTTGTCGAGGGCTGCCCCGGCCTGTCTGCGCAGGGCCTTGGCACGCTTTTCGAGGATCAGGTAGGTCACCACCGCCAATAGCAGCGGGATCAGGTAGTACAACGTCCGATAGCCGAGCAGTGCGGCCACCAGGGGGCCTTGGCCTAGCTGGCCGTGGAGCAGCGCCAGGAATACGGCTTCCAGGACGCCGAGCCCGGCAGGGATGTGAGCGACCACCCCGGCAACGCAACTGATCAGCAACACACCCAGCACCGAGGGATAGAACAGCTCAGGGGGCAACAGCAGGTGAATCAGCGCTGCCATCAACGCCCAGTTGCTTGCGCCCAGCGCCACCTGGCAGAGCGCCATACGCAGGCTCGGCAGGGTGACTTCGTGCCCGCGCAGCGCCCACGTGCGCCGCGTGGCGAAGGCACAGGCGCACAGGTAAGCCAACGCTATCGCCACCATCAATACGCCGATCAGGCGCAGGCCGGTGGCACCCACCGCCCAGCTTTCCGGCAGTTTCACAAAGCCCAGGGCGAATACCGTGCCGGCCAGCAGCAGGTAGCCCATCCAGTTGGTCAGCAGCCCCAAGGTGAGGATGCGGGTGATGGTCGGGGTATCCAGACCCAGCCGGCTGTACAGGCGATAACGCAGGGCCACGCCACCGACCCAGGTGGTGAAGTTGAGGTTGAACGCATAGCAGACGAATGCTACCGGCAATACCTGGCGAGCCGGCAGGCGGTGGCCAGTGTAGGCGCGGGCGAGCAGGTCGTAGCTGGCGAATACCAGGTAGCTGCACAGGGCCAGCAGCAACCCCAAGGCCAGGGTCGAGGGCCGGTATGCCAGCAGCGACTGGCGGACTTCGTTCCAGTCCAGGTTACGCGCCAGGGTGAACAGCAGTACCGGTATCAACACCAGGAACAGCACGGTCAGCAAGCGTTTGCCCCAGGTCTTCCAGCGTGAAGTGGCCATCATGTCTTGCCCCCTTGGTAGTCGGCCGGGGCCTCGCCGCCGGCTTGCAGCGACTGCAGGCGCTGCCGGTGCGCCGGAAACCAGCCGGCGATCCGCGGGAAATAGCGCGTGATGTGAAAGCCCAGAAAGATCAGCGGGGCACGCCACCAATAGCCGCGGACCATGCGCTCCAGCGTAACGGTCTTGCAGTGCTCCCGGCTCAGTTCGGTCAAGTGCTGGTACAGTTGTTCATTGAAGGCGGGGTCGCGAATCAGCAGGTTGGCCTCAAGGTTGAACGACAGACTCAGTGGGTCGAGGTTGCTTGAGCCTACGGTGGACCAGTCGTTGTCCACCAACGCAACCTTGCCATGAAGCGGCCGCTGGCAGTACTCATGGATGCGCACGTTGTCGCGCAACAGGTAGTTGTAGAGCAGCCGCGAGAGCGCGCGTACCCAGCGCATGTCCGGTTGCCCCTGGAGGATCAGCGTCACCTCGACCCCGCGCCGGGCGGCGTTGCGCAGTTCGCGCAGCAAGCGGTAGCCCGGGAAGAAGTAGGCGTTGGCCACGACGATACGATGCCTTGCTTCACGGAAAACCTGCAGGTAGCAGGCTTCGATATCGTTGCGATGGTGCTGGTTGTCGCGCTCCACCAGCACGGCGCTCGTCGGGCCTGAAGCGATGCCGCCCGGCTGAACCCTGCTGGCGGCATCCAGCACCGGTGCGAGCATGCGGCAGGAAGAAGCATGCACCTGGGCCACTACCGGGCCGACGACCTCCACGGCGTAGTCCTGCTTGGCCTGGGGGCCGAAGTCGCCCAGGTGGTCGGCACTGTAATTGATGCCGCCGATGAAGGCGCGTTGCCCGTCGATCACCAGGATCTTGCGGTGCAAGCGGCGAAACAGGTTGATGCGCATGCCCACCAGCCGGGGTTGCGGATCGAACGAATGGAAACGCACCCCGGCCTCGGTCATCGACGAGATGAACTCGCCAGGCAGGTCGGCGGTGCCGTAGCCGTCCACCGCCACCTCGACCCGCACCCCGCGCCGCGCGGCATCGATCAGGGCCTGGCGCAGTGGCTGGCCGACTTTGTCGTCGTAGATGATGAAGGTTTCCAGGAGGATTTCCTCGCGTGCCTGAGCCATGGCCTCGAATACGCGGGGGTAATACTGCTCGCCGTTTATCAGCAACTCGACCCGGTTGCCGTCGCACCAAGACAGCTTCATAGCGTCACCTGCGCCACCAGCGGGGCATGGTCGGAGAGGTGGGACCAGGGGTATCTGGACAACACCCGTGCTTCGCAAGCTTGAGCGTTACGCAGGTAGATGCGGTCCAGCCGCAGTATCGGCAAGCGCGCGGGAAAGCTGCGTGCCGGCTTGCCGAAAGCCTCCACCAAGTGGCCCGACAGCCTCGCATCTGCTTTCAGGCGCCAATCGTTGAAGTCGCCGGCGACGATGACCGGCTCATCCGGCGGCAGGCTGTCCAGCAATGCCAGCAGCAGGTTGACCTGACGCTGACGATGCTCCTCACGCAGGCCCAGGTGTACGCAGACGGTGTGCACCTGTTCATGGCCCGGCACTTGCAGCTGGCAATGCAGCAGGCCCCGTTCTTCGTTGCCATGGACCGAAACATCCAGGTTGTCATGGGCACGGATGGGGAACTTGGACAGCAGTGCGTTGCCATGGTCGCCATGGGGGTACACCGCATTGCGGCCATAGGCGAACTGCGGCCACATGCTGTCGGCGAGGAATTCGTACTGGGGTGTCTGTGGCCACTTGGGATGGCGCTCGGCATGGTGTTGATGACTGCCATGCACCTCCTGAAGAAACACCAGGTCAGCGCCGGTCGAGCGTACCGCATCGCGCAGCTCCGGCAAAATGAAGCGGCGGTTGAACAGGGTGAAGCCTTTATGCACGTTGAGGGTCAGTACCGTCAGGCGATGTACGGCGGTGACCTTGTCGATGATGCAGCGGGGGGCGGGCAGTGTCGGGTTCATAGCGGCTCCTGCGGCTCGACGCCTGGTTCGGTCACCAGCTCGCCGTCAAGGCCTAGCTTGTCCAGCAGGCGGCGGGCATCGTAGGGGGCGTGGACTTTCTGGTCGTTGTCGAAGTAGCAGTAGACGTCACGGGAGGTGCGTATTGCGGGGGCGCGGCTCACCACACGCTGAGCATCCTCAGGCTGGCTACCCGCAGCCCAGGCCTGGATGCGCAGGCGCCAGCGGCGCAGCGCCCTGGCCGTGTAGCCGCTGCTGTACAGTTCGACATCGCCATGCAGGCGCAGGTACACGAAATCGGCCGTGACCTCTTCGACATAGGGCCATTTGCCGGCGCTGTCGGCGACCACCAGGGCAACCTTGTGTTTGCGTAGCAGGTTGATGAAGGTGTCGCAGAGGAAGCTGGGGTGGCGGATTTCCACGGCGTGGCGCAGGCGCGCATTACCCCGCACGGCCGTGCCGCCGTTGCCTTGCAGGCGTTCGGCGGCGTGGCGCGCAAGGCTGCGGGCGGCTTTGCGGTCGCGTGGCAGCTTGGCCAGAAAGTCGCTGAAGCGCTGCGCGTCGAATTTCAGGTTCGGGGGAAACTGCCACAGGAAGGGGCCCAGCTTGTCACCCAGCAGCAAGGGGCCTGATGCGAAGAAATTGGCAAGCGCCTCGTCGATTTCGCGCAGCCTGCGTACGTGGGTGATGTAGCGCGGCGCCTTGACCGAGAACACGAACCCCGCCGGTGTCTGGTCACGCCACTTGCCATAGCGCTCGGGCGTTTGCAGTGCGTAGAACGAACCGTTGATTTCGATGCTGTTGACTGCCCGCGAGGCAAACGCCAGTTCGTCGTCCTGGCGCAGCCCCTCGGGGTAGAAGTCCTTGCGCCATGGGCCATAGCGCCAACCGAAAATTCCGATGCGAATTTCGCTCACCATAAGTCCCTGCGCTCCCGTATGTAACAGTAGCGACAGGTGCCGGGACAGGATTGTTCAGTGCGATTGACGAGCGGATGGCCATGCAAAAAGGGAACTTTACCGGTGTTGCAATCCTCCACCGGATGCCTGGGTTCCACTGAGGTACACCATGAAGGAGGCTCAGCCATGAAGTTCGATCGGTTTGCACAATGGCTAGCCAACCATACCGGGCGGCCGTTGACCTTCGTTATTGCCTTGATGCTGATCATTGCCTGGGGCGTAAGCGGGCCCTTGTTTCATTTCAACGACACCTGGCAGTTGGTCATCAATACGTCGACCACGATCATCACGTTCCTGATGGTCTTCCTGATCCAGAATACCCAAAACCGTGATAGCGACGAGTTGCACATCAAACTTGACGAACTGTTGCGCACTACGCAGCGGGCGCACAAGGCGTTGCTCGACCTTGAAGATATGGGGCCAGCTGAACTCCATGCGCTTCGAAAGCGATACCAGCAACTGGGGGAGCATGACGAAGCGGAGCCAGACAGGGAGGACTCTCATTGACGTGTTCAAGATCAAACCATGGCGTTGTTCAGACAGGGGCAAGGCCGTGACGGTGAACAAACCACACTTCTCACACTTCGGAGAGCAGATGATGAACAACCCCGACGATCAGCGGCAGAAAGGCCCCCATTCTTCCGATCATGCAACGACTGATCAGGACCTGGGGTTCGATCCGGACTCTCCGGACCTGGATGACCCTCAAGTGGACCCGCAGGGCCCCGCGAAACCACCCAGGGACGTGGAAAAGAAAGCGTAAGCCTGACTACCGTGGACGAATGACTGCCGCACCTGCATCCATCTGTTGCCGCGGCTCGTCTTCCACAGTTCGACATGCTTGCCATGCCGGGTCAAACGGCGTGGGCTTGTTGAACTGGCAAACCCGTTGTTTGCCAGTTCATGGGCCAGGCAGCTAGCCAGCAAGGGCTTTGATCAATTGCTCGCTGAAGGCGGGGATATCATCCGGCTTGCGGCTGGTGATCAGGTTGCCGTCCACTACTACCTCTTCATCGACCCAGTCACCACCTGCATTGAGGATATCATCCTGCAATGTCTTGTAACTGGTCATCCGTTTGCCCTTGGCCAGTCCACTCGACACCAGCAGCCAGGCGCCGTGGCAGATCACCGCCAGCGGCTTGCTGGCCGAGTTGTGGCTTTTCACCAGTTTCTGGGCGCCAGGTATCAGGCGGATGGTGTCGGAATTCTGTACCCCACCCGGTAGCACGATGGCATCGTAAAGGTCGAGGTGGGCACTGTCGAACGTCGCGTCCACCGCAAACTCGTCGGCCGGCTTGTCATGGTTCCAGCCGCGGACAGTGCCCTCCTTGTCACTCAGGATGTCGATCACGGCCCCGTTTTTCTGCAAGGCTTCACGGGGTGCGGTCAACTCCACTTGTTCGAAGCCATCGGTGACCAAAAAGGCTACGCGCTTGCCACTCAGTTTTGCACTCATCGTTCTATCTCCGTTTTCGCCAAGTGTGCATGTGGGACGTCTCGGAAGGGGTGAGAAGTTCCAATGCACTGCTTCAGCGGTAGGGAGGCTGACCGGCTGACCGTTGCAGTTGAACATTGCGCGGGGCCTGGGCTCTCATTAGCAGGGAAAGAACGAGGCGGCCGTCATGAGCATCGAACGCAGCATTCCTGAACTTGAAGCCTGGTACGCGCAGTACGACGATATCAGCTACCGGCGCGAATCGCCGGATGCCTACCACCACGAACTGGTTCGCACCGCCGAGGCGCTGCGAGACGACGGCGCGATTGACTGGGATGACTGGTTGGCGCTGAAGGCACTGGCCGACGAGGCACATATCCGGGCACTGGAAGATGCCGTACAGGCTCACGTGAGCGACCCAGACGCATGAAAGCGCTGAAGATCGCCACCTTCAATATCAATGGCATCCGCAGTCGCCTGCCCGCGCTGTTGGCTTGGCTGGAGCGGGAGCAACCGGACATTGCCTGCTTGCAGGAGTTGAAGGCGGCCGATCAGCAGTTTCCTCGTCAGGCCATCGAAGCGGCAGGTTATGGTTGCCTCTACCAAGGGCAACCCTCCTGGAATGGCGTGGCGATCCTGGCGCGCGATAGCGAGCCGCTGGAGGTACGTCGCGGGCTGCCCGGCATGCAGGACGATCA
This sequence comes from Pseudomonas sp. NBRC 111133, assembly GCF_001320605.1. Lineage (NCBI taxonomy): Bacteria > Pseudomonadati > Pseudomonadota > Gammaproteobacteria > Pseudomonadales > Pseudomonadaceae > Pseudomonas > Pseudomonas sp. NBRC 111133. Next base: position 66,214 of record NZ_BCBJ01000086.1, read on the forward strand.
GCAGAGCCGATATCTGGAAGCTGCGGTGCACGGTGTATTGGTGAGCTGCCTTTACCTGCCCAATGGCAACCCGCAGCCCGGCCCCAAGTTCGATTACAAACTGCGCTGGTTCGAGTGCCTGATCAAGCATGCCCAAACACTGCAGGGCGGTAGCCATCCTGCGGTGTTGGCGGGCGATTTCAATGTTGTGCCCACCGATCTGGACATCTACAACCCGCGCTCATGGCTCAAGGACGCGCTGCTGCAACCTGAATCGCGGGCGTGTTTCCAGCAGTTGCTGGCGCAGGGCTGGGTGGATGCTGTTCGTCATCTGTATCCCGAGCAGCGCATCTACACGTTCTGGGACTATTTTCGCAATCATTGGGCGCGCAATGCCGGGCTGCGCATTGATTTTCTGCTGCTCAACCCCAGTCTCAGCCCTTACCTGAAGCGGGCGGGCGTGGATGCCTGGGTGCGAAACGAAGCCAAGGCCAGTGATCATGCGCCGGTCTGGATCCAATTGAGCGGGCGTCGCCAGCAATGCTAGACGGGGCACGACCTTCCGCTTATCCCTGCCAATAGCACAAGTGTGGTCACGCCGTCGCTTCCAGTTGTGTGTTTTTTCGCCAGCCTCGCAGGTTCATGGCACAGAGGCAGAATTGCAGGATGATCAATGCCCAGGCTTCTGCTTGCCAGCCCCAGACGGCCCACAACACGTTGCTTGCGATAAAACAACTGAAACCTGCTTTCCTCCGCCCCGGACGGCGCGAACCGATGCACCACGCTGCCAGCACGGTCATCAACATCGCAGGCCATTCAAGTAACCCGATCCAATATTCCATGCCACCTTCCGACTGATGATGGAGTATCTGAAGCTGATCACCTGCCAGCGTCCTGGGCGCTGGCAGGTGATCGCTTGACTAAGCCGCTCGCTGCTCGCCCTTGAGCATCTTTTTCTGCATTTCCATGGCTTGCCCAAGCTCCTCGAGGGTGTCCTTGCCGAGCAGCTTCTTCGCAGTGGGGAACAGTTCGCCTTCCTCTTCCTCAATGTGATGCTCCAGCAACTCTTTCATGACCTTGACCCGCCCGGAGAATTCGACGGTGCCAGTTTCGGTATGCAGGAGGTCGGGCAGGACGAGGGCGTCGACCGTGCGGTGTTCTTCCTTGGCCTCGTAGTACATCTTCGCTTCTTCCTTGCCACCCGCTTGCTTGATGGCTGGGTAGAGTATTTCTTCCTCGAGCGCGGTATGGATCTGCAACTCCTGCTCGATCCTACGGAGTAACTCGGCCCGTTTCTTCACTGCGCGCTCGGTAGTGGTCGACAGCTCTTCGAGCAGCTTCTTCACGAGCTTGTGGTCTTGGATCAGTAAGTCGATAGCGTTCATGGCGTTACCTCATCACGGAATAAATCAAGCACTTGTTTGAGATTGAGTACACGCAGAAAGAAACGGTTCAATGCTTAAGATGGCTGGCATCCCCCTCAGGCGCGCTCGCCGCCCTCGTTACGCAGACCGCCTCTAGCTATCCCTGCGCCGTGAATGTGTGAGTGTGAAACCCACCGTCGATATCCCTCCTGCCGTTCGGAGGCTCAAAGAGGTTCCCCGATGAGGAAAGTGATGAGCGCGCTCCACGTTTTGCACGCGATAGCGTTCGCCTGATTTCATGCCTGTCGCTTGATCGATCATGTTGAAAACCCCTGTAAGTGGAGTTCGGAAATGTCAGCCTTTGCTGTGCTCGTCGGAAGTGGGCCCTGTACCTCGCTTGATGCCGCGCGGGCCAGCAACGCCCCAGATTCCCAGGCCAACCACCGGCAACGCGAGGATCAACAGGGCCCAGGCCGCTTTGACTGCATCTGACTTGTCGCTTCTGAAGACGCTGACGATGGCCCACAGATCGATGAGCAAGAGGATTGCCGCCACGGCAATCCAGAAGTAGCTGGCGAGACCGTTCATGACTTCGCCTCCTCTATACGTAGTCAGGACCCAAGGTGCCGGGTGCAGCGCCTGGCACGAGGATAACCTTGCGGCAGTTGTCCTGCTTCTGATCGAACATCTCGTAGCCCATTGCTGCTTCTTCGAGGGCGAGGCGGTGAGTGACGATCAATTCCGGTTGTAGACGTCCTGCTTCGATGTGTTCCAGCAGTTCAGGCAAGTATTTCTGGACATGGGTCTGGCCCATCTTGAAGGTAAGGCCCTTGTCGAACGCATCGCCGAACATGAACCCGTGAATGAAGCCCGCGTACACACCTGGCACACTCACGACGCCGCCGCGACGCACGGCAGCAATGCTTTGACGCAATGCTTTGCCACTGCTGCCTTCAATCTTCAGGGCCGTCATCACCGTTTCGGCAGTGCTGCCCTTGGCTTCGAAACCGACCGCGTCGATCACCGCATCGACCCCGCGCATGCCTGGCGTCTGACGGATGATGCTGTCTGCGGGATCATCGTCCTGCTCGAAGTTGATGGGCACAACACCGTAAGCTTGCTGGGCATACGCCAGGCGGTAATCGCTGTCATCGACCATGAAAATGGTCTGCGCACCGAGCATTCGCGCACAGGCGGCACTCAGCAAGCCTACTGGACCGGCGCCGTAGACCGCCAACGTTGAACCTGGGCCAATCTCGGCGTTGATGACTGCCTGCCAAGCTGTCGGCAGGATGTCCGAGAGAAACAGTACCTTGTCATCGGCCAGCTCGGTGGGCACTTTGAACGGGCCGACGTTACCCTTGGGAACCCTGACGTAGTCAGCCTGGCCACCAGGAATACCGCCATAGAGATGGCTGTACCCGAACAGCGCGGCGCCTGGGGGAATGCCCTTCTTGTTGATGATCGAGCCCCGCCCCGTGTTGGTGGTTTCGCAGGCCGCAAACAGGTCGCGCTGGCAAAAGAAGCAGCCACCACATGCGATCACAAAAGGGATCACCACGCGGTCGCCGATCTGGAGATTGGTGACTGCATTCCCGGCGTCCTCGACGATGCCCATGAACTCATGGCCAAAGATATCGCCCGCTTCGGTCTCTGGAATTTTGCCTCGATAGAGGTGCAAATCGGAGCCGCAAATGGCGGTGGCAGTCACCTTGAGGATGATGTCGTCTTCTCGCTCGATGACAGGATCAGGAACGTTGTCGACCCTGACGTCCTTTGCTCCGTGGTAGGTCAGTGCTCTCATGAAAGTCAGCTCCTGCAGCCGCGTATTTCCGTTATCGGTATGCAGGGGAAGCCATGGCGGGCAGTAAAGTTCAGACCAACACGTCAGGCGGTACTGATTTGCTGCTTACCCCAAAACTACGCGAGACGACAGAACACTAGAGAAGTCCGGACCGGGTTGTCCCGAACCGGGGCCAGGCAGGCGTTTATCGGGATTTAACTTGAACGTTGCCACCGTTATGTCGGTCATGTAACGGACACACGGACGATTTACGCTCGGCAAGGACCCTGCCGGATCCCGACCCGCCAACTTCAAGGGCAGCGCATGAAGGCAATGGACACTGCAACAGCGAAACGCAAAGGCATCAAGCTGCGCGCTACCATCATCTACCGCAAGGAGGGTGAGGTTTTGTTCGTTCGCAAGCGCAAGGCCAAGTGGAACCTGCCGGGTGGCCGTGTCGAGCGAGACGAAACGCCGCTTGAGGCGGCTATGCGGGAGATGGCCGAGGAAACCGGCCTCGCGTTCGACGAGCTTCGTTACCTCACGATGTACCGGGAGGACAAGGTCATCCATTATCTGTTCGAAGCCCGAAAGGCCGACGATAAGCCACGCCCCCGAAACGAGATCGAGGCTTGCCGTTGGATCAAGGCGAGCGACGTGTCCAAGCGCCGAGTAAGGCGCCCCATAAAGACCCTCCTGAAACGCTGCGCCTGATCACCTCACGCCACATCACAGCACTTTATCGAGCGTGATCGGAAACTCCCTTATACGCTTGCCTGTGGCATGGTAGACCGCGTTCGCCACCGCAGCGGCCACCCCGACGACGCCGATTTCGCCCACGCCCTTGGACCCCAGTTCGTTGACAATGTCATCGTGCTCTTCAACGAAGATCACTTCGATATCCCCGCAGTCTGCATTGACCGGGATGTGGTACTCCGCCAGGTTGTGATTGACGATGCGGCCCAACCGATGGTCGGTCAATGCGGCTTCGTGCAGTGCCATGCCCACCCCCCAAACCACGCCCCCCAGGATCTGGCTGCGTGCGGTTTTGGGGTTGATCACACGGCCTGCCGCCACAGCGCTGACCACCCGGGCTACCTTGATCGTGCCAAGGTCCTCGTCGACGTGAACTTCCACGAATACCGCCGAATGCGTGGCGGTGGAGAACGGTTGGCGCCTGGCGCCGGGCTCTGCGTCGATCTGCACTTCGAACTTACCGTTGGGGGCGCTCGCCACGATGTCCGCCAAAGCCCAGCGATGGTTGCCCGCGTGCAGGTAGCCCTCGGTGAAAACGATCTGCTGCCGGGGTGTGTTGGCCACCTGGGGGTATATGTTGCGCGCGTGTTCCAGCACCTGGGTGAGCAGGACATGGCAGGCTTGGCGCACGGCCGAGCCCACCGACGACACCGTGAACGATCCGCCCTGAAGCGGGGCGGTGGGCAGCGAGGAGTCACCCAGCATGAAGGTGACATCCTGCACCTTGACGCCAGCTGCGTCGGCGGCGATCTGAGTCATGACGGTATAGGTGCCGGTCCCGATATCGGTGGTGGCACTGCTGACGGTAAGGTGGCCCCGGGCATCGATGCGCGCCTTGGCGCTGGCCTTCATCTGCATGGCTTCCCAGACGCCGCCGGCCATCCCCCAGCCGACCAGTTGGTTGCCATTGCACATGCTGCGCGGTTGGGGAGTGCGGTTATGCCAGCCAAAACGTTCGGCACCTTGCTGGTAGCACGCCAGCAGTTCCTTGCTGGAGTAGGGCTTGCCCTCGTTGGCATTGTTGGCGGCAAAATTGCGGCGGCGCAGGTCTAACGGGTCGATCTGCGCAGCACAGGCGAGCTCATCCATGGCGCATTCCAGCGCAATCATCCCGGACGCAGCCCCAGGTGCCCGCATGTCCAGCGGGGTGTACACATCGAGCGAGGCCAGGCGATAGCTGAGCGCAACGTTGTCGCACCGGTAAAGCATGCCGCTCCATTCCACCAGGTGCTCGGTGAAGTCCTCGAAGCGGGAGGTCTGGCCAAGCGCATCGTGAGCGATCGCCAGCAAGCGCCCGTTTGCGTCTGCACCCAGGCGCAAGCGTTGCTCGGTGCGGGGCCGGTAGCCAAAGGTGAACATCTGCTGGCGGGTCAGGGTCACGCGCACAGAGCGCTTCAGGTGCAACGCCGCCATCACTGCCAGCGGCAACTGGTACTGCGGGCGCAAGCCCGAGCCGAAGGCGCCGCCGACGAATGCCGCGCGCACACGGATGTTTGCCTTGGGCAGGCCGAACACCTTGTGCAGGTAGTCCTGGCAGTTCTGCGTGCCTTGGGTCTTGTCGTGGATTTCCAGGGTGCCGTCGGCCTTGTAGTGCACGGTCGACGCATGGGGCTCCATCGGGTTGTGGTGCTCGTTGGCCGTCAGGTAGGTGGCATCCACCTGCACCGGCGCTCCGGCAAACTGCCCGGCGAAGTCGCCACGCGGCGCCGGTGTTTCAGCGGGGGCGGCATGCGATTGTCGGCATGCGCCCAGGTCTGTCTGGTGGGCCTCCTCGGCATACTTGATTTTAATCAGCGAGCCTGCATAGCGGGCCAGTTCGAGGGTTTCGGCGATCACCAGCGCCAACGGTTGCCCACTGTACAGCACTCGATCATTGAACAAGGGCCGAAAAGGCGCCCCCTCGGCAGAGTCGGCATCGCTGTAGTCGTCGTCATAACTGGAGATAGGCGGGCGATGGCCATGGTCGAGCACGGCGATTACCCCGGGCACGCGCATGGCCTGCGTGCTGTCGATGCCCAGAACCCGACCGCGGGCGATGGTACTGGACACGACGCTGCCGTGCAGCAGGCCCGTCTGGGGGTATTCGCCCGCATAGCGGGCCTGCCCGGTGACCTTCGCCACCCCGTCCACGCGGTCCAGGGGCGTGCCGACTACGGGTGTGCTTGTGATCATGGCTGTGCCCCCCCATTAGCGGCGCCGTGCGCCGCGTCATCCAATGCCCGCACGATTGCTCGCTGGGCGAGCGTTACCTTGAAACCGTTGTGGCTCAGGGGTTGTGCACCTTGCAGCAACGTTTGCGCGGCGCGGTTGAAGAGCGCTTCAGAAGGAATCTGGCCGGCCAGCAGGCGCTCCACAGCCGGGTCCCGCCAGGGCTTGTGTGCAACGCCGCCCAGCGCCAGGCGCGCCTGCTGGATCACGTCGCCATCGAAGTTCAAGGCTGCAGCGACTGACACCAGCGCGAACGCGTAGGAAGCGCGGTCGCGTATTTTCAGATAACGGTAATGGTGTTCGAACACTGGGGGCGGCAGCTCGATGCCTGTAACCAGCTCATTGAATGCCAGTTGATTGTCGCGCTCGGGGGTGTTCCCGGGCAGGCGATGGAAATCCGCGAAAGGTATCTGCCGTTCGCCGGACGGCCCCTGGACGTGCACCACGGCTTCGAGCGCTGCCAATGCCACGCACATGTCCGAGGGGTGGGTCGCGACGCAGGCACCGCTGGCACCGAGAATGGCATGGATGCGGTTCATGCCTGTACGCGCAGGGCACCCGCTGCCCGGTTCGCGCTTGTTGCAGGGGGTGCCGGTGTCGTAGAAATAGTAGCAGCGGGTACGTTGCAACAAGTTGCCACCGGTACTGGCCATGTTCCTCAACTGCGGCGATGCCCCAGCCAGGATCGCGTCTGACAGCAGCGGATAATGCTGCTCGATCATCGGGTGCCAGGCCAGGTCGGCATTGCTCACCCGCGCACCGATCAGTACGCCGCCGCCAGGGGTGGCGTGAATACCGTCCAGCCCAAGGCCGGAGATGTCGATCAGGCGCTCGGGGCGCACCACGTTTTCCTTCATCAGGTCGACCAGGTTGGTGCCCCCGGCGATGAAGTGCGAGCAGGCGTCAGCCAGGTTCACCGCTTCGCTGACAGAAGCGGGCTTGTGGTAGCTGAAGGGCGTCATGGGTTCTGCCCTCGTTGTGCCTGGGCCCTGTCCGTCATCAAAGGCAAAGCTTCTTCCACCGCAGCGACGATGTTGCCATAGGCGCCACAGCGGCAAAGATTGCCGCTCATCTGCTCGCGAATGGCCTCGCGGGTGTCGGCACGTCCCTCGTGAACCAGCCCGACCGCAGAGCAGATCTGCCCCGGGGTGCAGTAGCCGCACTGGAACGCATCGTGGGTGATGAAGGCGCGCTGCATGGGGTGCAAAACGTCGCCGCTGGCCAGCCCTTCGATGGTCACCAGGTCGGCCCCGTCGCACATGATGGCCAAGGTCAGGCAGGCATTGACGCGCTTGCCATCGCGCAGCACCGTGCAGGCGCCGCACTGGCCATGGTCGCAGCCTTTCTTGGTGCCGACCAGGTCCAATTGCTCTCGGAGCAGGTCGAGCAAGGTGACCCAAGAGTGCACCTGCAGTGTTCGAGGTTGACCATTGAGGGTCAGATGGATGGGGTGCTCTGCAGCCCCGTTTGAAGCGATCGCGGTCATGGTAGGTCCTCACGGTCAGGGTTCGCGCAGTCTGCTGCGTCTCTGTTGTGCGACCGGGCGTGCAGATCAAACGTTCAGCCGGCTCGCCGGGGTGCCGATCACTTCTTGCCAGGCAGCACAGACCCGAGCACCTGTTTGGCTGTCTGCACGAGGATGCCCGCCTGGTCGGGGTCGCCCTTGAGCAAGGTGCTGGCAAACTTCTTCGCCTGCTCCAGCTTGATGTGGGGTGGCAGGGGTGGCACGTTCGGGTCGGTCTTGAACTCGATCAGTACGGGCCGATCAGCAGCCAGCGCACGCTCCCACGCAGCGGCAACGTCCTCTTCGCGATCTACGTAGATACCTTGCAGGCCAATGGAAATGGCAAACAGATGGTAGGGCACGTCAGGGATCGACTGCGAAGCTTCGAACTTGGGGTCGCCCTCCATGACCCGCTGCTCCCACGTCACCTGGTTGAGGTCCTCATTGTTGAACACGGCACAGATCCATTGTGGGTTGTCCCATTGCTGCCAGTACTTGGCCACGGTGATCAGTTCTGCGAGGTTGTTCATCTGCATCGCCCCATCGCCCACCAACGCAACTACAGCCCGTTGCGGGTGGGCGAATTTGGCTGCAATCGCATAGGGCACGGCGGCGCCCATGCAAGCCAGGCCGCCGGACAGCGAACACTGCATACCCTGGCGAATCTGCAGGTCGCGGGCAAACCAGTTGGCACAGGAGCCGGAGTCGCTGGTAATGATGGCGTGGTCCGGCAGGCGAGGGGACAGCTCATGGACCACGCGTTGCGGGTTGATCGGGTCAGCCTTGACCAGCGCGCGCTTAGCCACGGTCTTGTCCCACTGCGCGCGCCAGGTTTCTACCTTGTCGCGCCAGCGCCGGTCGGTCTTGTGCTCAAGCAACAGCAGCAGTGCGCGCAATGTTTCGCTGGCGTCGCCCACCAGGTTGACCTCCATCGGGTAGCGCAGGCTAAGCATGTCGGGTTGCAGGTCGATCTGCACGCCTCGTGCCTGGCCTTGCTTGGGCAGAAACTCGGAATAGGGAAAGCCGGAGCCGATCATCAGCAAGGTGTCGCATTCGGTCATCAGCTGATAACTGGGCTCGGTGCCGAGCAGGCCGATCGACCCGGTGACCCATGGGAGGTCGTCCGGCAGCACAGCCTTGCCCAGCAGCGCTTTGGCCACCCCGGCGCCGAGTTTTTCGGCAGTTGCAATGACCTGCTCTGTCGCCTGCAGTGCGCCGGCACCCACCAGTATCGCCACCTTGTGCCCGGCATTGAGCACCTCGGCGGCGCGCTGCAGGTCTTCGTCGAACGGCAACACCCTGGGCTTGCTGTAGCCGATGCCGGAATGCACCGTACCGTGGGCCCTCGGAGGTTCGTTGTAGGGCAGGTCCTGCAGGTCGTTGGGCAGGATGATGGCGGTGACGCGGCGTTCGCCGACAGCCGTACGCACTGCACGGTCAAGCAGGTGGCGCACCTGCTCCGGTGTCGATGCCTGCTGAACGAACGCACCGGCGACGTCCTTGAACATCGACAGCAAGTCCAGCTCTTGCTGGTAATGCCCGCCCAATGCCGCCCGGGCCTGTTGACCGACGATGGCCAGCACTGGCTGGTGGTCCATGCGTGCATCGTACAGGCCGGTGAGCAGGTGCGAGGCGCCCGGGCCGGATGTCGCCATGCAGACACCGAGCTCACCGGTGAACTTGGCATGGGCGCTGGCCATGAAAGCGGCCATTTCCTCATGGCGGGCCTGAATGAATTCAATCTTGCCGTTGGCCCGGCTCAGCGCGCCGAACACGCCATTGATGCCGTCGCCGGGGTAACCGAAGATGCGCCGTACGCCCCATTGATACAAACGCTCTACCAGAAAGTCGCCTACCGTGCCGGTCATTGCCTGCTCCCGTTCTGTTATCGATAGGCGTCTGGACTTGGCACGTGCCGGGAAAGTTTCAACGGTATGCGCAGCGGTCTGGCAGCTGGAGTCTGGTAAATGCCGACAGGCTCGAAGGTGAACCAATAACCCACAAAAATGCTGTGGGCCTTGCACTGCGCCAAAAGTTTCCCGTCACCCCAGTTTATGCAGGGCTTCTACCAGTTGAGCCTTGTTCATGGTCGAACGCCCTTTGAGATTTTTGCTGCGCGCCTCCTTCATCAGGCTTTCCTTGCTTTGCGATTCCAGCGACGCGCGCGAGGTGCGTGAATGCCCCTGACGAGACTCGGCGGCGCGCTTGGCTGAATCCGTGCGTGCGGTCTTCTTCTCGCGCGACGGCGTCTTGCTGCCCGAGCCTCCCGGCTTTTCACCGCCACCGGATTGTTTGTTCACGGTGGCCCAGGCGCGCGCTTCGGCTTCGTCCTTGCCCACGCCCTTGTCCTCGTACGATTGCTCGATGTGCTCGGCCTTGCGTTTCTGTTTGTCCGTATACTTGTCCTTGTCACCGCGTGGCATGGCATTGACTCCTGAGTGAGTTGCTTGATCAATGGCGAAACTGAAACGCCGGGCCATGGATGGGAGATCCACGGCCATTCCACCTAGCTGCCCGATCCTGCGCCTGATCCACTACCGGTTGAGCCACCGCTACCACTCGCCGGACCTGCACCGCTACCGTCCCCTCCGTTACCGCCGGTGCCTGAGTCAGTATCGGTACCGTCACCTCCCGTGTTGTCCGTTCCATTGTCATGGGTACCGCCATTACCCGTGCCCATGCCATCGGCAGGTGTTCCTGAACCTGTCGCACCGCCTTGGCCGTTCATGTGCCCATTGCCGTGCGGTTGCGTGCCCGGGGCGCGTTGATCGTTCAGGTCGGTGGCGGCCAGGGCAAGTGGCGCCGCGCAACCCAGGTACATTGCGAGCAGCAGCGCGTATGTTTTATCTGCCTTCATGGTGAAACTCCGGTTCTGGTTGTTCACCCAATGTTCGGCCTGCCGTCTACCGAAGGGTGCCCTCAGCGCGACGGAAGGTTCTGGTGCAAAGCGGATGAACAAACGCCACTTGTCTGGTCGCGGGCACCCGTGGGCCACGCGCGCTTCTCACGTTTAGTTGCAGATACCATCTGCCTCTGAACGGAGAAAGGACATGGACATTGATGCAAACGAAGATGAACCCTCCCACGGTCCCGGGACCAAAGCGGTTGAGGTGCCACTGCCGCCAGATGAAGAGTCACCCATCGAAGAACAGATGAATGATGTGGATACAAACAACTCAGTGTCTAGTGAGCATCCAAATCCTGGCGGTGCGAACAGTCGGTTGGGTATGCCCCGGGATGCTCAACTGAACGAAGGGGCTCAGGTACCTGACGGCCCGCCCATACCTGATGGTCCGTGTTCCAGTCCCGGCCCTGCCAATGACAAGGAAAACCAGCGCTCCCCTGGAGTACCGGCTAGCGACCCTGAATCAGGGGCGTGAGGCCTTAAACGATGGCACCTCAATGGATATCTCAGTACATCTTTCGCGCAAGGTGATACGCAGATATTCATAGAGGTGTATGTCGCCAGTGCCCAGGATGCTCGGCGGTCTCGACACCTTCGGCAGTTACCGTCATACCCATTGCGTTGCCAAGATTGATGATGGCCTGGACCACGCTACACGGTTGGCGTACCGGGATACTCGGCCGACATCACGACACCAAGACTCACACCCACTTGAACACTATGCCCCTCGACTTGTATGGGGCGTCTGACGTGGTTGATCGACCGACACTGGCAGCATTACTTGGCACCTCCGCTGGTTTCATGCCCGCCACAGGTGAACTGCCAGGCCGGCCAGGGCGCAAGCGAGCAGCACTTCGATCACGCCCCGCTTGAAGCGGAACAAAGCAATCGCAGCTGCAGCCGCAATAGCCGCGCAAGGCCAGTCAAACGTTCCGCCAAAGCCTTTCGGCCAAAGCACGTGGAAGCCGAAGAACAGGGCAAGGTTCAGGATCACGCCCACTACTGCGGCCGTGATCCCTGTCAGCGGTGCGGTAAATTTGATCGCGTTGTGGGTCGACTCTACCAACGGGCCGCCGATGAGAATGAACAGGAAAGACGGCAAAAAGGTGAACCAGGTGACGAGGCTCGCCGTGACAGCGCCAGCAAGGAATGGGTGTTCGCTCCCGAACATCGGATAGACGTAGCCACCTATAAAGCCGACGAAGGCAACCACCATGATCAGTGGCCCCGGTGTGGTTTCCCCCAAGGCGAGACCATCGATCATCTGGGTGGGTGTCAGCCACCCGTAGTGCCCTACAGCGCCCTGGTAGACATAGGGCAATACCGCGTATGCACCGCCAAAAGTCAACAGTGCGGCCTTGGTGAAGAACCAGCCCATCTGCGTCAGGGTGCCGTCCCAGCCAAATGACAGCGTCAACAACCCCATTGGCAGTATCCACAGGCCTGCACCGACCAGCAGCAACCTTACCAGATGCCCAAAGCTGAAACGGGCATGCTCGGGGGTTGGCGTGTCGTCATCGATCACAGCCGGGCCAACGCTGTTCTTCGCGGCCGCGTGATTGCCGCCGATGACAAACGTGCGTGGAGCGAAGCGACCACCCACATAGCCGATGATGGCGGCCATCAGCACGATCAGTGGGAACGGCACATTGTAGGCGAAGATGGCTACGAACGAGGCGCCGGCCATGGCCCACAGCCAGCCATTCTTCAGGGCCCGTGAACCTATCCGGTGGGCGGCGTGGACGACAATGGCCGTGACCGCTGGCTTGATCCCATAGAAGATCCCCGCGACTACCGGTACCTCGCCAAAGGCGATGTAGACCCACGACAAACCGATCAGGATGAACAGCGAAGGCAGCACGAACAACGCGCCGGCAATTACCCCGCCCCAAGTGCGGTGCATCAGCCAGCCGATGTAGGTGGCCAGCTGCTGAGCTTCAGGGCCAGGCAACAACATGCAGTAGTTCAGGGCGTGCAGAAACCGCTTTTCGCTGATCCACCGCCGGCGCTCAACCAGCTCCTGGTGCATGATCGAGATCTGCCCGGCGGGCCCGCCAAAGCTGATGAAGCCCAACTTGAGCCAGAACAGGAAGGCTTCATAGAGGCTAATCGGCTGCAGCGTCGCTTGCGATGGCGGCTGCTTGCTCACTGCAGAGGGGGTCTCAGCCATTTGGGGTTTCCTCAATCGCGAAAGCCGTCAGCAGGCCATCAAAGATGCCTCCGGCGACCAGTGTCAGTTGATCGTCATCGCCGATGCGCTCTCTAAGGCCGGCGAGGACACGCTCGATACCGGGTGCTTCGGAAGGTTGGTACCCCCCAACATCCAGGTAGTGGATAACACCTGCCAGGCGTGCCAATCCTGGCTGCTGAACGGCAAAGCTTTCAATGAGGGTTTCGAAGGAAACACGCTGGCCAACGTGGCTGAACATGGCCCCATCAAAATCGAAGCCGAGCGCATCGCTTGGGCAATCACCTGGACTGTCCAGCCAAATGAATCGGGCGTCGGGATCGATGAAGCGACGGATCAGCCAGGCACATGCCAACCGGTCTACCCATGGGCGCTTTCGCGTTGCCCATCGGCGACCTTGGTATTCGCTGCGCTCCAGCTGGGTGATGGCCTCATCGTGTGCCCTCGGCTCATCGGGGGACAGTGCACTGCTAATCGAGGTCTCAAGCGCCTGCAGGGCCGAGTCGGTTTGTGCCTTGAGCACGCCTGGGAAGAAGTCGATCGCCGCCAACTGGCCGAAAGCCTTCCTGAGCTTGCGCACCTGCCGGGCTATCTGAAGTGCATTATCCAGGGACAGGTCAGCCCGCCAGCCTGCAATTTCCTCCAGCAGCTTTTCGTACTCATCGCTTCTGTCGAATAGCCCGCTGAAACGCTCCTCGCGCTCAGACAGCGACAGCAGATATGCCGTGCCGTTGATGGCCATCACATCTCGCTGCACGGCTTGAAACGCTTCACGGCCCACGCTTTTTTCAGGCAGCAGGTATACGCCATCCCGCAAAACTGCCGCACCAGAGGCCTTCAGGGTTCTCCAGGCGCGCATTCGCTCGGTAGCGTTCGCCGTGGGCAAACCAAGGATCAAAAGCGACCAATCAAGCATGTAGAGATCTCAACATAAAATGTTTATATTTCTACATTAGGTAAGATCCATGGAAAAGCAATGACTGACAAGCTTATGGGGCCCATGCAGATGATGTGTGTTGCGCAACAAACAAGGTGGATGCTACGAGGGTGACGTAGACGTTGCTGCTGTTAGCGACTATCCGTCGTCGGCCGGATTATGAGGTAGCCGTATCGTAAAAGTGGTTCCGCACGGCGCATTTGAAATGACGGTGATCGTGCCCCCATGCGCCGCGGTGATTTGACGGACGATGAACAGGCCGAGCCCCACCGACCGTACCGGGTCATCACGGTCGCTGGCGCGAGTCATGGGTTCGAACAGCTTGGGAATCAACGACTCGGGAATGCAACGGCCATGGTTATGCACGCCAATGAGCGCCGCGCCATCTGTCAGCTCGGTAGTCAGGGTGACGGGGTGCTGCGGATCGCCGTAGGCGACGCTGTTGGCCACCAGGTTGCCAATCATCAGTTGCAAACGGTCCGGATCGAGCTCGACCGAGCCAACGCTTCGGGAAAGATGACGGATGGGGGCGTGGGCGAAGGCTACCCTGAGTTCACTCACGCACTGGTCCACGGTTTTCAACAGGTCCACTGAGCGCCGACGAATGGCGATACCCTGGTCGATGCGCATCGAGGCGAAGTCGAGCAGGTCGGCGATCATGCGTTGCGCGCGTTCGCAGAAGCTGTTGATGCTACCGAGTAAGCGCCGCTCCTTGTCGCTGCGCTCACCGCGCTCCAGCAGCTGTGCGGCCATCCTGATCGCGGTCAACGGGTTTTTCAGATCATGGCTGGCAACGGCCACCATCTGTTCGGCAAAAGCCGCGCGTCTTTGGGCGTCCTTGTAAGCGGCTGCCAATTCGCCCTCGGCCTCTTTCAACGCGGCCTCGGCGGCGGTTTTCTGGGTCAGCAGCGCTTCGGCACGGCGACGCGCGGCGAGCAACTCGCGTTCATAGCGATCTCGCTCGATCGTGCCAAACAATGCCAGCTCGTAATACACGCCTTCAGGCCACACGCGGCGAACTCCGTTGAGCAGCATGGTGATGACATGGCCCTGGCTGTGCAGCAGATCGAGCTTAACTTCCGCGACCGAACCCTGCATTTTCATCAACGGCGCCCAGTGCGTCTGATGAACAATCCGACCGCCAACGGTGAGCAGATCTTGGAAGCGCCTTTGCAGCAATTGTGTCGGCGCATGGCCGAGCCAGTTGCCGAACGTCTGGTTGCTGCGCAGGATGGTGCCGTCTTCGGTGGTGATCACCAGCCCGCAGGGTGCATGCTCGAACAACGTGTCGGTATCGGGCAGCGCCGGTCTACTCATGGTCGTCAACCCAAGTTGCCAAGAATGCGTCCATGGCGGTTGCACAGGCGCTGGGAGCGCTCATGTGCGGGCAGTGGCCAATGTTGTCGATCAGGCAGAGCTGGCTGTTGGTCATCACACTGTGCAGGTATTGACCCACCGCCAGGGGCGCAATCAGGTCATCACTCGATTGAAGGATCAACGTCGGCGTCTGCAGGCCCTCGACGTCCCGGCGGTTGTCCGACAGAAAGGTCACTCGGGCAAATTGCCGGGCAATTTCCGGGTCTGTGCGGCAGATGCTGTTGGTCAGCTCCTCTGTCAGCGCCGGTTGCCCGGGGGCACCCATGATGACAGGGGCCATGCTGCTGGACCAGCCCAGGTAGTTGCTGTCGAGGGTGTCGAGCAGGGCCTGGATATCTCCCTCGTTGAAGCCGCCATGGTAGTCACCCGAGTCGATATAACACGGCGAGGGGCCGATCATCACATGTGCAGCGATGCGCCCAGGGCACAAACGGTCGGCCAGCACGCCGATCATCGCGCTGACCGAGTGCCCCACCAGAATGACGGGGCCTTCAGCGAACGCGCTAATGACCTCGTTCAGATCCTCGGCGTCACCTGCGAGTGTGTCGTACTTTTCGCGATCATAAGCGGTGAGGTCCGAGCGGCCAGCACCCACCAGATCGTATGTAACCTGCCGGAAACGCGTTTGAAAATGAGGCAGCAGGTAATTCCACATGGATTGGTCGCAGCCAAAACCGTGGGAGAAGATCAGGGTTGCACTGCCGCTGCCTGAAAGGTTCACGTTGGTGCGCAGCAGCCTGCCATGCAAAAGATCGATTGCAAATGCCAGAGGATGAAACTAAGCGAAGCGACCGCGAGTCGACAGTATTGCACCGATCATAGTTTCAAGCGCAGCGGTGATGGACAAGCAACTTGTCCTTCATCGTTGTCCCGACCGGTCGGCACCCCAGTGATCAAGGAGGTCTGCGTGACCAGCAAAAAGGCGCGCGTTAGTAACCAGGCATCAGGCGACATCACTCAGCTGCCGCACGACATGTTCTTCGCAGCCGTGGAAACTACTCGCATGCCCATGATCGTCACCGACCCCAACCGTGACGACAACCCTATCATCTTCGCCAATCGGGCATTCCTGGAGATGACGGGCTATGGCCTGGAAGAAATTATCGGCCGCAATTGTCGGTTTCTGCAGGGCCCTGAGACCGATGCTTCGATCGTCGACACCTTACGCGATTCCATCGCACAGCGTGTCGATATTGCCACTGAAATTCTCAATTACCGCAAGGACGGCTCAAGCATTCTGGAATGCCCTGTTCATATCCCCCATTTTCAACGAGCGCGGCGACCTTGTTTACTACTTTGCCTCACAATTGGACGTCAGCCGTCGGCGGGACGCAGAAGAGGCACTGCGCCAGGCGCAGAAGATGGAAGCGCTGGGGCAATTGACGGGGGGCATTGCCCACGATTTCAACAATCTGCTGCAGGTGATGGGCGGGTACCTGGGTTTGATCGCCAATGAAGCCGATAAGTCCCAGGTCGATCTCAACCGGGTCCGGCGCAGTGTCGGCCACGCCCAGACGGCGGTTGAGCGCGCCAGTACCCTGACCAAGCAGTTGCTCGCCTTCGCCCGCAAGCAGAAACTGCATGGGCGAGTGCTTAATCTTAATCACCTGGTCGATGATGTGCGGCCGATGATGGAGCGCACCTTCGGTGCTGAGGTGGCAGTGGAGTTCGACCTGGAGACCAGTCTGCGAAACTGCCGCATCGATGCAACACAGGCGGAAGTGGCGTTGCTCAATATCTTCATGAATGCGCGTGACGCGCTCATCGGCCGCAAGCGCCCGCATGTGTTCATTGAGACGCGCAACGTCCAGGTCACGGACATCAACCTGTCCTTCGATGGCCTGTTGCCAGGAGACTATGTGAGCTTGTCGGTCACCGACAATGGTATCGGCATGCCGGCCAGCATCCGCGATCGGGTGATGGACCCTTTCTTCACCACCAAAGAGGAGGGCAAGGGCGCCGGGCTGGGCTTGTCGATGGTGTACGGCTTTGCCAAGCAGTCCGGCGGGGCTGCGCGGATCTATACCGAAGAAGGCGAGGGCACGACGTTACGCCTGTACTTCCCGGTAGACGATGCCAGTATCGTCCAGCAGAAGCCCGTGAAGGTGGCTGAGCGCAGCGCCGGCACCGAGCGTATCCTCATCGTCGAAGACCGGCCGGATGTGGCGGAGCTGGCCAAGATGGTGCTTGAGGATTACGGCTACGCCGCGGACATGGTGCTTAACGCGCGTGAGGCCTTGAAGCTGATACAGGCAGGGGAGCGCTACGATCTATTGTTCACCGACCTGATCATGCCGGGCGGGATGAATGGGGTCATGCTTTCGCGAGAAGTGCGCCGCCTGCAACCGCAGATCAAGGTATTGCTGACAACCGGCTACGCGGAAAACTCGATAGAGCGCACGGATATCGGCGGTTCCGAGTTTGAGGTCATTTCCAAACCCTGCCAACCCCACGACCTTGCGCGCAGGGTGAGGCAAGTCCTCGATGGCCCGACCGGCGTGGGGTGAGGTTGCGAAGCTGTCCTGCCTCTGGGCTTGACAGTCTAGGCGTGTTTGCAACGCCCGTAGCAACGTTGATTAGCGCCACTGATCCGGCTCAAGACGTGACGCATTGAACACTCAAACCTGAGTGAACGCCTGAACAGGGTAGGGCAACTTTTCTGTCGCCCCTCACTTTCAGGGAGTTCAACATGAAAGCAATTGTGTACAACGGCCCACGTGACGTAGCGGTCAAGGATGTGCCGGATGCAAAAATCGAAGAGCCTACGGATGTGCTGGTACGCATCACGACGACCAACATCGACAACCATGATCAGCAGCAACACGAAGTCGAAGGTCGTCAAATCGGCCAGCGAGCGCCGCCCGGCTATGCGAAACAGCAGCATGAGGGCGACGTACATTCCGGCTGCGCGGAGGATCGAGTCCATGACGCACTCCTAGGGGTAAAGGAATGTGGAGAAGTGAACGGCGCTTTCAGGGCCAGCCCTGACGCTGCACTCCAGCGTCCCCACGTGCTCACTGCGAAGGGTCAGGTACAGGGTGGCGACCCCATCGTGCTGGGTACCCAGCTGGAACAGCATGGCCTGGCCATGCGACATCGCCCGTTGCGGCTCCGGTTGTAACGTCTCGATACTGGCGTCACGGAGCAATGGTCCCTCGAGTTGCAGCTCCACCGGCTGACAGGGCGCCTTGGCGCATGACCTCAGACCGCTCGCCGAAGAAACGTTGAGTGCGCGTGAAAACGGCAACGGGTTCGCCGGCAAAAGCACAAACGCTGAAACTGCCACGTAAAAGGGGAGGCTCGCCAGCACGGCGAGCCTCTTTTGGCTATAGGATCGGTTTGCCACCGGTCACTGCGTAACGTGAGCCACTGATGTAACTGGCCTCGTCCGAGCCCAGCAGCACGTAGATCGGCGCGACCTCCACCGGTTGACCGGGGCGCCCCATCGGGTAGCTGGAACCAAAGTTCTTGACTGCCTCGTCTGGCATGGTTGCCGGAATCAAAGGCGTCCAGATAGGGCCTGGCGCGACGCTGTTTACCCTGATGCCTTTCTTGCCTAGCAACTGAGCCAAACCAGCGGTGAAGTTGGCAATGGCCCCTTTGGTCGCGGCATAGGCCAGCAGGCTGGGAGATGGATCGTCGGAATTGACCGAGCTGGTATTGATGATCGAACTGCCCTTGGTCATGGAAGGCAGTGCCGCCTGGCAAATACGGAAGATGGCGGTGATATTGGTATCGAAGGTCTTCACCCATTCATCATCGTCGATCTCTTCCAGGGTTTCGTGGGCCATCTGGAACGCCGCGTTGTTGACCAGGATGTCGATGCGCCCGAACTGGCTGACGGTCTTTTCGACGATGTCGTAGCAGTGCTGTTTTTGCGCCAGGTCTCCGGGCAACAGCAGGCATTGACGGTCTGCGGCCTCGACCCAGCGCGCGGTTTCTTGCGCGTCTTCATGCTCATTCAGATAAGCGATGGCGACGTCGGCGCCTTCACGGGCGTAGGCAATCGCTACTGCCCGCCCGATGCCGCTGTCTGCTCCGGTGATGAGTGCAATCTTGCCTTCGAGTCGATTGTGGCCGGTATACGACTGCTCACCACAATCCGGGTAGGGCTCCATCTTGCGCTGTGAGCCGGGGACATTTTGAGGCTGCGAAGGGAAGGGCGGGGTAGGGAAGTCTAGCATGGTAGAGGCTCCTGCAGTTGAGAACGTTCATACCGGTTCGAAAGGCCTGGCCTCCGCATGTTGGTTTCAATCTGCGGTTGGTACGACGAGCGGTGCGGGCTATCAGTCCAATTGAATTCCAAGCCCCATTGCCTGCGCTACCGAACTCAGCTCCAGGCTCATCCCGTAGCTCGGAGCCCAATTTCCGGAGTAGCGAGTGCCTCGAATCATTACGCCAGCAACCCCTGAGCACGAGATCAGCGAACACAATGCCAGGATGTTCGGCCCTCCCAAGGAGCGTCTGGATTTTTACCGGCGTGAAATCCAGTACGAAACCAGCATCCTGGCCAACCGCACGGATGCTTACCTGGCGACGCAGTCGTTTCTGGTCATTGCCTTCGTCTCCTCCATGGGGAACCTCAAGAGTGGCGCGATCTTCGTCTGGAGGCTGAGAGCGGTAGCAGGGACGATTGAGTGCAAATAAGTCTAACATGGTCAAGGCTCCCCCCATCGTTGAAAGAGATTCGCATGGAGTTACGTCAGCTTCGCTATTTCCTGAGTGTTCTGGAGTACGGCAGTCTTGGCCGGGCGGCGGTCGAGCTCGGGGTCGGCGCCTCCGCACTGAGCCAGCAACTGTCGAAGCTGGAGAGCGAGGTGAGTACCCGGCTTTTGACGCGTTCGAGCACCGGCGTAGCGCCGACCGCGGCCGGACTGGCCTTCGAATACCATGCGCGTCTTGCGCTTCGTCAGGCGGAACATGCTGTGCTGGCAGCTCAAAGTGGCCGCATGAGCGGCTATGCCAGCGTGGGGCTGGCTCCGACCACGGCTTCGATTCTTGGCCTTGCTTTGATCGACAGGATGCGAGAGCGCTATCCCGATATCCGTCTGCACCTGGTGGAGATGCTGTCTGGTTATCTGATGAACCAGCTCAATGCCAGGCACCTTGACCTGGCGGTGCTGTTCCAGGCAGAGACGGGGCCGCGCCTGGAGGTGCGGGGGCTGCTGACGGAACGGCTGTTCGTGCTGGTTCCCGCACCGCTGGTCAAGGACGGCTGGGGCGAGTCGCTCACGTTGCAACAGATCGCGACGTTGCCGTTGGTGATGCCCAGTAACCAGCATGGATTGCGCACGACGTTGCGCTCGATTTTCGAGCGGGCAGGGCTGGAGGCCAGCATCGTCATGGAAGTCGATGGCCTGTCGCTGTTGATGGATTGCGTGTGTGCGGGCCATGCCGCCACCATCCAACCTGGCGCGACAGTGGCCCGGGCGCATCAGGCGGGCCTGCGCGTGTTTGCTGTCGACGAAGCCCTGGCGCAGCGTCGCAATGTGATTGTCAGCCTGACTGATGACGAGCTCTCACCGGCGGCGCTGGCTACGCGGATCGTACTGCAGGACGTTGCCCGGGAGCTGGTGGAGCAGGGCCGATGGCCAGGCGCACGGCTGCTTTGACCCAGGCGCCGGGTGCGCTTGTTCCGACCCTTTAGAAAAACTGAATGCCCCCCCTCGACCATCGCGTTTCGCGGTCTGCCGGCGCTCATTAAAGTCCCCGGTCACGAGGAGCAGCCGAACATTCGGCTCTTCGTGATCTGGAGGCGAAATGATCGATGTGCTAGTCATCGGAGGGGGCAATGCCGCCCTCTGTGCCGCGCTGATGGCGCGAGAGGCCGGAGCCAGCGTGCTACTGCTCGAGGCCGCACCCCGCGCCTGGCGTGGTGGCAACTCACAACACACGCGCAACCTGAGGTGCATGCATGATGGACCGCAGGATGTGCTGGTCGAGGCGTACCCGGAAGAAGAATTCTGGCAGGACCTGCTGAAGGTTACCGGTGGCCAGACCGACGAAAAGCTTGCGCGGCTGGTGATTCGCGCGTCCTCCAGTTGTCGCGGGTGGATGCGCCGCCATGGCGTGCATTTTCAGCCCTCATTGTCGGGTGCGCTGCACACAGCAAGGACCAACGCCTTCTTCATGGGCGGCGGCAAGGCACTGGTCAATGCCTACTTTCGCAGCGCCGAAAACCTTGGCGTACAGATACGCTACGACACGCCAGTAGCCGACATCGAACTGCAGGGCGGACGCTTCGTCGCGGCCCATGTGCCGGCGCGTGAGGTTCAGGGGCGACACCTGCCTGCCGAGCGCATCGAGGCGCGTACCTGTGTGCTTGCCGCCGGCGGCTTCGAGTCCAACCGTGAGTGGTTGCGCGAGGCGTGGGGGCAGAACGAGCGAGGCGAGTGGCCTTCGGACAATTTCCTGATCCGTGGCACGCGCTTCAATGACGGGGTGCTGTTGCGCCGCATGATCGAACAGGGCGCCGACACGATTGGCGACCCGACCCAGGCGCACATGGTGGCGATCGATGCTCGTGCGCCGTTGTACGACGGCGGCATTTGCACGCGCATCGATTGTGTGTCGCTGGGCGTGGTGGTCAACCGCGATGGCCAGCGCTTCTACGATGAAGGCGAGGACTTCTGGCCCAAGCGCTATGCCATTTGGGGGCGCTTGGTGGCGCATCAGCCTGGGCAGGTGGGGTTCTCTATCATCGACCAGAAAGCCCTCGGGCGGTTCATGCCACCGGTTTTTCCAGGCGCCACTGCCGATAGCCTGGAGGCGTTGGCCAGCCTGCTCGGTTTGCCTGTGCAGACCTTCCTCGAAACCGTGCATGCCTACAACCGAGCCTGCCAGGAGGGCACTTTCGACCACACCCGGCTGGACGACTGCCACACCGCAGGCCTGGAGCCGGCGAAGAGCCACTGGGCGCGCCCGATTGATACGCCGCCTTACTACGGCTACCCGCTGCGCCCTGGCGTGACTTTCACCTACCTGGGGCTGCGCACCGATGAAACCGCCGCCGTCCATTTCGACGGGCGTCCCAGCCCGAACCTGTTCGTTGCCGGTGAAATGATGGCGGGCAATGTGCTGGGCAAGGGCTACACCGCAGGCGTCGGCATGTCCATCGGCACCGCCTTCGGCCGTATCGCCGGGACCAGCGCTGCTGCAGCGGCGGGTTACGAACATCCAGAAAAAGAGAACAGCCATGACTGCGCAACTGCCTGAGCCACGCCAGCCTGACACCGCCGGGCCGGCCCTCGAACTGATCCCGGTGTTGAACGTCGAGGAGCAGGAAGTGGACCGGCAAATGCGGATCTGCAATGCCTGCCGTTACTGCGAGGGCTTTTGCGCCGTTTTCCCGGCGATGACCCGCAGGCTGGAGTTCGGCAAGGCTGATATCCATTATCTGGCCAACCTATGCCACAACTGCGGCGCCTGCCTGCATGCCTGCCAGTACGCGCAGCCCCACGAATTCGCGGTGAACGTGCCCCAGGCGATGGCCAAGGTGCGCGGGCAGACATACGCCGAGTACGCCTGGCCGGCCCTCTTCGGGCGGCTGTATCGGTACAACGGCACCTATATCGCCACTGCTTTGGCCGTCGCCTTGTCGCTGTTCTTGCTGCTGACCTTGTACGTCAACGGCACGCTGCTGCCCGGGCGGTTGGCGGGGAACTTCTATGCGGTCTTTCCGCACAACGCTCTGGCGCTGATGTTCGGCAGTGTCTTTGCAGCTGCAGGTGTGGCCCTGGCGGTGGCAGTACGACGTTTCTGGCGCTCGGTCTCGCCTGCCGAGGCGCTGGGGCAACCGGCCAAAGGGGCAGTGCTCGAGGCATCAAGCGCAGCGTTGACCCTGAAATACCTAGACGGCGGACATGGCCAAGGTTGCAACAATGCCGATGATCGCTACACGCTCTGGCGCCGGCGCTTCCATCACATCACCTTCTACGGCTTCATGTTGTGCTTGGCCGCCACGGTGGTCGCCACCGGTTATCACTACCTGCTGGGCCAGCAGGCGCCGTACCCGCTGCTGAGTGCACCGGTGTTGCTCGGAACACTCGGCGGTATTGGCTTGATCGTCGGGCCGGCCGGGCTGTTGGCGCTGAACCTGCGCAGGGCGCCAGAGCAGGGCGATGTTGCCCAGCGGCCCATGGATCGGGCGTTCATCCTGCTTCTGCTGCTGGTCGGCACCACTGGCCTTGCGTTGCTGGGGCTGCGTGATACCGCAGCGATGGCGATCCTGCTGGCGATCCATTTGGGCACTGTGATGGCGCTATTCGTCACGCTGCCCTACGGCAAGTTCGCTCATGGCCTGTTCCGCAGCGCGGCACTGCTGAAGTTCGCGATCGAGAAACGCCGGCCCAACGAACTGGGCCTGGGAGGGGAGTGAACCATGGGCGCAGCCGGTTTTTCCCCTGTGCCGCTCCGCGCGAAACGCAAGGCGTTTCGCTCACCGGTTGGGCCACTTATCCAGCAAGATCGACACGAACTTCTCCGCAGCTGGCGACAGCGATGCCCCTCGGCGATAGACCAATCCCAGGGTGCGGGTGACCTGGGGTTCGATCAGCGGCACGCTGACCAGCGTCGGGTGGTCGGCGCTGGGCATGGCCAGGCTGGGCATGGCCGACACGCCCAGCCCGGCCTCGACCATGCCCAGCGAGGTAGACAGGTGCTGAACCTCATAGAACCACTTGGGCCGCAGGTTGAGACCGGACAGGGCGTGGTCCAGCAGCATCCGGTTACCGCTCAGCCGGCCTACGCCGATCAGGCGGTAGTCGGCCAGTTCTGTCCAGGTGACGGCCTCGCGGTTCGCCAGCTTGTGGTCCCTGCGGCAGGCCAGGACGAAATGTTCCTGTACCAGGGACACGAACTCGATGTCCGGGTGCTGGCCGCTCATCATGTTGATGCCGAAATCTGCTTCACCCCGCAGCACGGCCTCAAGCCCGTCGTTGGCGCTGAGGTCCAGCAGACGAATGCGGATCTTGGGGTATTGCTCGTTGTAGTCGCGGATCACCGACGGCAGGAAATAGAACGCCGCGGTCGGGATGCAGGCGAGGGTGACCTGGCCGGTCTGTCGTTCGGCGAGTTCGCGAATGCTCAGAATCGAGTCCTCAAAGTCATCCAGCAGGCGTCTGGCCTTCGGCAGGAAGTCACGGCCGACACTGGTCAGGCTGACGCGACGGGTAGTGCGTTCCAGCAACGAAGTGCCCAAGCCTTCCTCGAGCTTCTTAATCCGTCGGCTCAAGGCGGGCTGGGACAGGTGCAGCGCTTCTGCGGCCTCGTGGAAGCTGCCGAGTTCGGCGATTTTCACGAAAGATCGTATGTCTTGCAGCTCATATTCCATCTCGGATCGCTCTTGGCATTGGGTTCGGTATTGATGCTCAAATCGGAACAATAACTACAATATTTGCATTGGATTGATTTATCCATCCCTGTCAATCTTTTGCCCACAGCATCAATGATGTCCATTGATCAACAAGAGTGCGAAATCATGCAACGAATTCCTTGCGTACTCATGCGCGGTGGCACCTCCAAGGGCCCCTTTTTCCATGCATGGGACCTTCCTGCCAATGTGGTCGAACGCGACGAATTGCTGATCAACCTGATGGGTTCCGGGCATGAACTGGAAATCGACGGCATCGGTGGCGGTAGCCCGCAGACCAGCAAGGTAGCGATTGTCAGCCCCTCGCTGCATGCCGACGCCGACGTCGACTACCTGTTCGTGCAGGTCATGGTCGCCCAGCGCCGGGTCGATACCGCGCCCAACTGCGGCAACATGCTGTGCGCCGTTGGCCCGTTCGCCATCGAGCAAGGTCTTGTCAAAGGCCAGGACGGCAAGACGCTGGTGCGTATTCGCAACCTAAACACCGGCACTTTCGTCAATTCGCTGGTGGAAACCCCCGGCGGCATCGTGCGCTATGAAGGCCGCACGGCGATCGATGGCGTACCGGGCACTGCCGCCCCGGTACACCTGACCTTCCTCGATGCGGTCGGCAGCAAGACCGGCAAACTGTTCCCGACTGGCAAGGCCAAGGATGTGATCGACGGCGTTGCGGTCACCTGCATCGACATGGCCATGCCGATGATGGTCGTGGAGGCCAGCCAGCTGGGCGTCACCGGCTCGGAATCCCCGGCCGAACTCGACGCCAACGGCGAACTGCTCGAGCGCCTCGAGGCGTTGCGCCTGAAGGCCGGCAAGGCCATGGGCCTGGGTGATGTCAGCGGCATGGTCATCCCCAAGCCTGTGCTGGTGTCCAAGCCCCGTTATGACGGCACGTTGCAGGTTCGCTACTTTATGCCGCACAACTGCCACCGCGCCTTGGCCATCACCGGAGCGATAGGGCTGGCGACTGCCTGCGTCAGCCCAGGTACGGTGATCGGCGATCTGCTGGGCGAGGGCGCCGTGCAGTTGACTGAAGTGCGTCTGGAACATCCAAGCGGCGGTATCGATGTCGCTCTGTCGCGCAGTGGCGCCGATGGCAAGACGATTCAGGCCTCTGTGGTGCGAACTGCCCGGCGGTTGTTCTCAGGCTTCGTTTACGCGCCTACATTCCGCAGGTTGGCGGGGTAGGCCCAGGCGGTAGTCCAGACCTGTACATTCGCAACAAGCGCATCCGCACAATTTCAACAATGGGTGATGCCTCATGAGACTCGCCAAATCGCTGTACTTCCAGATCCTCTGCGCCGTCCTGCTTGGCGTGGTGGTCGGTCACTTCTGGGCGCAACAGGCTGTTGCGCTCAAGCCTCTGGGTGATGCGTTCATCAAGCTGATCAAGATGATGATCGCGCCGGTGGTCTTCTGCACCATCGTCACCGGTATCGCCGGGATGACCGACAAGCGCTCCCTCGGGCGTTTGATGAGCAAGACCTTGCTGCTGTTCCTGGTATTGACTGTCATCAGCCTGATGATCGGCCTGGCAGCGGTATACCTGTTCCGCCCTGGTGTCGGCATGAACATCGACCCTGCCACGCTCAGCACTGCGGGGCTCGGCCAGTACGCCGCATCTGCGGCGAAGCTCAGCGTGGTCGACTTCTTCATGCACATCATTCCCGACACGTTCATCGGGGCGTTCAACAAGGGTGAAGTGTTGCCGGTGCTGTTCATCGCGGTGCTCAGCGGCTTCGCCTTGTCTTCGATGGGCGAGAAGGGCAAGCCGGTACTCGATGTGCTGGAGTCTGCCTCGACCATGGTGTTTCGCATCTTTGGCTACCTGATGCGTTTCGCACCGGTTGGCGCCTTCGGTGCCCTGGCCTTCACCGTCGGGCAGTATGGCGTGACGTCCCTGGGGGCACTGGCCAAGCTGGTAGGTACGCTCTACATCGCCTGTGCGTTTTTCGTGCTGGTGGTGCTTGGCGGCATCTGCCGTGCCCATGGCTTCAGCTTGTGGAAGCTGCTGCGCTATTTCCGCGAGGAGTTTCTGGTGGTGCTCGGCACCTCGTCCACCGAGCCTGTACTGCCGCGCATGCTGGAAAAGCTGGAGAAACTGGGCTGCAAGAAAGGTGTGGTCGGGCTGGTACTGCCAACCGGTTACTCCTTCAACCTAGACGGTACTGCCATCTACCTGTCGTTGGCGGCGGTCTTCATCGCTCAAGCTTGCAACATCGATCTGAGCCTTGGCCAGACGGTGACGATGCTGGCGATCATGCTGTTGTCGTCAAAAGGCGCGGCGGGTGTGACCGGTAGTGGTTTCGTTGCGCTGGCTTCGACCTTGACCGTCATTCACGACATCCCGCTGGCAGGGCTTGCCTTGCTGATCGGCATCGATCGCTTCATGTCCGAGGCGCGTGCCCTGACCAGCCTGGCCAGCAATGCCGTGGCCACGGTGGTCATCTCGCTGTCGGAGAATGCCTGTGAGCGGGATACCTTGCTGCGCCGCCTGAACGGCATTCCGGCTGCACC
The DNA here is from genome assembly GCF_001320605.1 of Pseudomonas sp. NBRC 111133. NCBI lineage: Bacteria > Pseudomonadati > Pseudomonadota > Gammaproteobacteria > Pseudomonadales > Pseudomonadaceae > Pseudomonas > Pseudomonas sp. NBRC 111133. The sequence goes on from NZ_BCBJ01000086.1 coordinate 93,102, forward strand.
GGACGAGGCGGATATTGCGCAGGCCGACTGGTCTGCCGAGCCTCGACATCACGGTTGAAAAGCCTCTTCACCTTCCATAGTTGACTTAGAATCCCACTCAGCATCCTTGCGATGCCGAGTGGGGTAGGGGGCCGTCTGCTTTGCCGATGGCCGCAATAGAATAAAAACAAGAGAAAAGACCATGCTCGCACTCCTGGGCCTGATCATGGTGGTGACCTTCACCTACCTGATCATGAGCAAACGCCTGTCGCCAATCGTTGCGCTCACCGTGGTACCCATTGTCTTTGCTGTGATCGGCGGCTTCGCCCCCGAGCTGGGCAAGATGATGCTCGATGGCTTGAAAATGGTGGCGCCCTCGGCGGCCCTGTTGTTGTTTGCCATCCTGTTCTTCGGCCTGATGATCGATGCCGGCCTGTTCGACCCGCTGATCCGCAAGATCCTCAAGCGCGTCAATGGCGACCCGGTCAAGATCGCCATCGGTACCGCGCTGCTCTCGCTGCTGGTGGCGCTCGACGGTGATGGCACCACCACCTACATGATTACCTGTGCGGCCATGCTGCCGCTGTACAAGCGCATCGGCATGAACCCGATGATCCTGGCCACGGTATCCATGTTGTCGCTGAGCATCATGAGTGGCATGAGCCCTTGGGGTGGGCCGGCCACCCGGGCCATTGCCGCGCTCGGGCTGGATGCGACCGAGTATTTCATCCCGATGCTGCCCACCGTGATCGGCGGTGCGGCCTGGGTGGTGTTCACCGCGTTCCTGCTGGGCCGCGCCGAGCGCCGACGCATCGGCAACATCGCCCTGGAGTCGGGTGGCGGCAACTGCTACATCAAGGAAATCCTCGGCGAGAGCCCACATAAGCGCCCACGCCTGGCGTATGTGAACCTGGTGCTGGTGATTGCCGTGATGACGGCTCTGGTGATGGGTGTCATGCACGCGGCACTGTTGTTCATGATCGGTTTCGTCGCGGCCCTGATGATCAACTACCCGCAGCTGGAACTGCAGAAGGAGCGCATCCTTGCCCATTCGGGCAACGCCATGACCGTGGTGCTGCTGGTGTTCGCCGCAGGCATCTTCGCGGGGATCTTCTCGGGTACCAAGATGGTCGATGCGCTGGCTCAGACCCTGGTCGACTGGATTCCCGACGCGTGGAGCCACTGGTTCCCGCTGGTAGTGGCGCTGACCAGCATGCCGCTGACCTTCGTACTGTCCAACGACGCTTACTACTTTGGCGTGGTGCCGATCCTTGCCAACGCTGCGGCCGCCTACGGCATCGACCCGGTTGAAATCGCCCGCGCCTCGGTGCTGGGGCAGCCAGTGCACCTGATGAGCCCGCTGGTGGCCTCGACCTTGCTGCTGGTGGGCATGGTCGATCGTGACATCGGCGACTTCCAGAAGGCCACCGTGAAATGGGCGGTGCTGACATCGCTGGTCATCACCGCGCTGGCCTTGGTCACAGGTGCCTTGTCCTTCTTCGTCTGATCTGCTTTGGGCGCCGCTGGCGCCCACCTCATCCAAGAACAACAACAGAGTATCGAACATGTCCCGAACTGTTTTCCGCCGGGCCACCTGTGGCCTGCTCTGCGGCTGGCTGCCTGTGGCCGGCGCTGCCGGATTCATCGACGACGGCAAGCTCAAGCTGCAGCTGCGCAACGTTTACTTCAACGAGAACTTCCGCGACGAACAAGGCATGAGCGCCCGCGCTGCTGCAACTGCCAAGAGCGAGCGGGTGGAGTGGGCACAGGGTTTTTTGCTGGACTACCAATCGGGGTTCACTCAAGGCCCGCTGGGCCTGGGGCTCGATGCCCTGGGGCTTGTAGGCGTACGGCTTGATTCGGGCCGCGGCCGCAGCGGTACCGGCTTGCTGCCGGTCCATGACGATGGCCGTGCTGCTGACGAGTTCGCCAGTGCCGGGGTGACGGCCAAGGCGCGACTGGGGCAGACCGTGGTCAAGCATGGCACCTTGCTGCCCAAGACGCCGGTGCTGGTCTACAACGATGCGCGGTTGTTGCCGCAGACCTACCAAGGTACGCAGCTGACCAGTACCGATGTCGATGGTCTGACCTTGACTGCCGGCCACCTGGACCGCTTCAAACAGCGAGATTCCTCCGACAGTACTGGACTGTTCCTGGATGGCTACAGCGGCGGGGAGTCTGGCGACTTCAACTTTGCCGGTGCCGACTATGCCGTCAGCAAGCAGCTGCGCTTGAGTTACTTCCACGGCCAGCTCGAACACTTCTACCGCCAGGACTATGTCGGCCTGATCCATGACCTGCCGTTGGCCGGCGGGGTGTTCACCACCGACTTGCGCTATTTCAAGAGCCGCGACAGCGGAGCCGCTCACGGTGGCGAGATCGACAATGACATGTTCAGCGGGCAGCTGTCCTACACACACACTGGGCACACGGTCGGTGCCGGTTACCAGGTGCTCGACGGCGAGGCCGGGCTGCCGTACATCAGCGGTGCGACGGTCTACTCGTTCAGCAACGTGGGTATCGGCAAATTCATCGAGGAGGAAGAGAAAACCTGGATGGCGAGCTATGCCTACAACTTTGCCGCGGCCGGTGTCCCCGGGCTCACGTTCATGGCGCGCTACCTGAGCGGCGACAACGGTCGCTCTGCTGATGCCGGGCTAAGCGAGTGGGAGCGTGACGTGGAGCTTGCCTACGTGGTGCAATCCGGACCGGTGAAAGGGTTGGGCGTGAAACTTCGCAACTATGTCTACCGTTCTGACTTTTCCCGAGGTCGCGACAGCAACCGGATCTATCTGACCTACGATATAGCGGTTTGGTAATGCGGCAGCGCGAGCATGCGCTCTTGGAGCGCTTGCTCGCCAGGTGCAGGCAGAAAAACGAATCACGCTCCGGACGGCTGTGGCGCTTTCTTGCCTAACCGGATCAGCTCGTTGGAGAAACACAGTCCGCTGAGAATCAACCCGGCCCCAAGGTACAAGGTGTCTCGAGGTACCTCATTGAGGATCACGAACGCCAGCAGCGCGGCAAACAGCGGTTCAGTCAGTTCCAGTGCCTGGACTTGCGATGGCTTCAGATACTCGATGGCCTTGGTGGTACAGAAGAAGCCGAGGATGGTCGGCAACGCAGCCAGAGCCAGCAATGCCATGACCGCCGCCAACGAAAGCTCTCCGATGATGAACCCATCGGTCGCAGCCGGCATCAGCAGGTAAAGACTGCCGAAAAACAACAGTTGGCGAGTGAAATGCAGCCCCCCGGAAACGCCCATGCGCTTCATGGCAACTGAAAAAGCGCCATAACCGCAGCCTCCGATCGAAGCGAGCACTGCGCCCTGCAGCGTGAAGCCTTGTTCCAGATCGGCTCCAAAGATTACGGCAATACCGGCTATCGTCAATCCGGCGCCTACTGTGGCGTTGGCGGTGATTGGGTCCTTGAGGACTATCCGTGCCAGCAGTATCGAAGAAATGGAGGCGCTCGCCATCAGGATCACCACGACACCTGCCGCGGCGTAATGGCTATAGGCTGAGGTTTCAAAGTGGAACAGCACAAAAATGCCGAGAAAGGCGCAAACAGCCGCAGGGAGCCACTTGGCCGTATGCAGGGGCCGCTTGAGGAACACGAGCAAGGCTGACAGCAGCAGGCAGCCAAGTACGGTTTTTATCAGGGCGATGCTACTGGAGCTGAATCCACTGTTCATTAACACCTTGCTGAGTACGCCGATCGTTGCATTCAGTGCTGCGGCGCAGAGTGCGAAGAGGACGCCTTTGCCGAAATGAGATTGCATCAATACTTTCCTTGTCACTGGGTTCATACATTCGCCCCGTCGATATGCAGGCGATTGCGGCCCGCTTGCTTGGCGATATAGAGCGCCTGGTCGGCGCGTTCAATCAGTGACGGCGCGATGTCGAGGGCTGCTCCATCGGAGCAGGCGATGCCGATACTGGCGGTTACTTGTCCGAAAGGGCTGCCTTCGTGAGGGATATGTTGCAAGGCCAGGCGCTCGAGCATCAGCCTGGCAACGACGGTTGCTCCATCGTTGTCGGTATCGGGCAGGATCACAGCCATTTCCTCACCCCCGTAGCGTGCCAGCAGGTCGCGAGGGCGGCGGATGCAGGAGGAGAGCAGGTGAGCCATCTGCTGCAGGCAGGCATCGCCAGCCGGATGCCCATAGGTGTCGTTGTAGCGCTTGAAATGATCGATGTCGATCATCAGCAGAGCCAGCGTGGTCCCATCTCAATGGGCCATGCGGATCTCCTGGGTCAGCGCTTCGTCAAAGCAGCGCCTGTTGGCAAGCCCCGTCAGCGCATCATGCATCGCTTGGCGTTCGAGCTGTTGGTTGCTCTCAAGCAACTGCTGTTGGGTCAGTCGCAGTTCGTTTTCGACCGCGCTTCGCCGGCTCATGGCTCGAATCAGCAGCCAGCCAATGGTTCCGGTCAGTGCGAGCAGCGCAGCGACCACCATCGACGACAGCAGCGCCTCGAGGCGCCAGGCTGCAAGTGCTTCCTGCTTGCCCAGCGCGACCGTTGTCACCAGGGGTAGCTTGTCACTCTTGCGAAACGCATAGAGGCGCTCTACGCCGTCCAGGCTGGAGGTGAAGGAGGCGGTGCCGGCTGACTGTTCGATGAGGTAATCGGCGAAGATTGGCGACTTCGAAAAGTTGCGCCCCATGTCCTGTTCCCGAAACGGATAGCGCACCAGCATGGAGCCATCGGTAAAGGCCAGCCCGATGGCACCGTCATGGCCAACGTCCAGCTTGCCGAAAAGCTGCAGGAAGTTCTCCACGCCAAGCGTCATGGCAACAACACCGGCGAATGCTCCGCGGTCATCGTTGAATCGCCGGCTGATGGTGATCACCCATTCCTGGGTGACGCGGCTTCGGATTGGCAAGCCGATGAAGGGGTCGCGGGACGGGTCATCACGGTGGTGGATGAAAAAGGCTCGGTCGCTGCTGTTGACACCGACGGGGGGCGGCTGGTTGGACGACATCAGCCAGCGCCCGTCCTTGGAGTAGATCATAATGCCGCTCATCGGCGGCATTAATGGTTGCTGGCGCTTGACCAGTTGATCCAGACGTTCGATCTGCGCAGGTCCGGCGCCCTCGGTTTCCAGGCGCTCGACCAGGCCAAGCAACTGCATCGAGCTCTGGCGGACGATACCTTCCGAATAGGTGGACAGTGCCTGTGTCAGGTTAAGGCCGTGGATATTGACGTCTTCCAGGGCGCGCTCTCGAGAGGCCATGACCTTCCACAGCGTTAACGAGGCGAGAGAGCAACCGATGACCGATAGCAGTAGCACAACGAGGTGGATGTCACGCTTCACGTCAATTCACACACCTTTTTCCCTAAAGAGCAAATTGAGCGTCGACACACTTTAACTAACCAGGCGGTCAGGAAGTAACCAGCCGGTTCATCTTCAACAATATAACACCGTAGTTGCCGGAGTGTTCGCCAGAATTACGCGTTCTAGCAGAATCTGTTTGTTATCTTCCGGCAGGATTTGCAGACGTGTGAACATGACGACTGGACAAGTGATCCTGGACGTACCGCACGGTCTTTTCCAGCGCTCGCGCCATGTCGGGATGTGCCAGTTGATACTTGTGTTTCAGTTGCTGGCTGTCACTCATGTCGAAGCGCTGCGTCTGGACGAAGTTCAGTGACTCGGCGCTGATCGATAATCGGGTGGCCAGTCCGGGAATCGCCAATAGCCACTTCAGCAATCCTATAGGTACATGGCGGCGGGGAGCCCTTATATTCAGCGTTTGTGCCAATTGCTCGAGCATACCCTGCAGGCTTGGCGTGTGCTCATACAGCGCCAACACCTGCCGGTTGGCCATTGACGGGTCGAACGCCACGCAGGTCATCATCTTTACCAGGTAATCGACGCTGACCAATGGCCACCAGTGCCTGGCGGAACCCGGGACAGCCTTGAACCGGCCCAGTGCCAGATTTCGAATGAGATCTAACAGAGGTTGTCCTTTAGGGATGTGCCCACTCTCGCTGTGACCACACACCGTAGCAGGATGAACGAGATTTTGACCCACAAACCCACTGCCGCCTGTGACGAAGCACTCCACGCTCATACCTGAATCCTTGTTTGAATGATCGGCGCAGGCTAAGGTGTAGAGCGTACTCTACAGTCAAGGAGTTTTTACTGTGAATGTTGGAGAGTTGGAGCGCCGGAGTGGAGTCGGCCGCCATACATTGCGCTATTACGAGCAACTCGGGCTTATCGTGGCCCATCGCCAAGCCAACAACTACCGCAGCTACAGCGATCAGACCGTTGTTGATCTGGCCTTTATTCAAAGTGCCCAGAGCGGCGGTTTTTCGCTCGCCGAGATCGGCGACATCCTTGCGGCCAAGCGGGGCAATACGATCGATTGTGCGCAAGGCGCGATGTTGGTGGCCAGCAAGATGGCCGACATTCAAGCGAAGATCACCACGCTGCAAGCCGCCTATGCCCTTCTGGGCGCGGAGCGCGCAAAGCTTGAAGCCAGTGCCGTTGCCAACGGGCTGACCATTGCTCACCTTCCTGCGATTTAGCATACCGCAACGCGGTAGCTGGTCTGTGGATACTGCCGCTATCGACAGCGCCGAAGCAGCCCGCCGCGCCGCCATGTGCTCTCCGAACTGCCGTAGCGGTCCGTCGATACGAATCGAGAACTGGCGAAAGCATATGAAAGAGGCCGAATAGCGGGGCTGGCGTGCGAGATTTCTTACAGGGATCTTACCCGGTAAGGACAACGTTAATCATGGCGAGGTCGTTCGGATTCGGAGCCAGCTGGAGCCAGGGCAGGGGCGTATTAAGTGACCCCTCGCTGTAAGCGGGTACGCACAGCTTCACACACAAAGTGCCAGTAGTGCTGCTGCCAGTGCTGGGGGCATCACAAGCAGCCCTAGGCGCAAAAAGCTCCAGGCGCTGACATGCTCGCCTTCGCGACGGATCGCCACCAGCCACAAAAGAGTGGCCAGTGAACCGGTAATCGACAGGTTCGGCCCTAGGTCGACACCAATTAGCAGCGCAGCGGTCGCCTGCTGGGGCAGCGTCACTAAAGAATTCATGGACCCGGCTATCAGCCCAGCCGGTAAATTGTTCATCAGGTTGCTGGCAATGGCCACGCCCACGCCGCCCATCCAACTGGCCCCGATCGGTGACTCTGCGGCCAGGATGGCCAGCGCCTGGGCAAGTCGCACGATCAGGCCGGTCTGGGTGACAGCTTCAACCAGTATGAACAAGCCCGCCACCAGCGGCAGCACGCCCCACGCCACATGGCGCAGTACCCGCATCGGGCTGCGCCGCTGGCGTAAGTGGATCAGCGCGGTGGTCGCCACGCCGGCACAGAACGTCGGCGGGCCTAGTGCCCAGTCCAACGCTGATGCGCCGAGCAGCAAAGTAGCGGTGAGTCCGATGCCCAGCGCGCACAGACGGGCGCCGGGAGACAACGGTTGGGTATCCACATTCATGGTCAGCGGTCGGCGGATCTGCCGGCGTTGGGCGAGTCGCAGCACCAGATAGGTCAAAACGATCGCCGCAAGCGACGGCAGGCTGAACTGTCTCAGCCAGTCCTGTAGCGGGGGCATCTGGCTGCCGAAGACCACCAGGTTGGCTGGGTTGGAAATCGGCAGCACGAAACTGGCGGCGTTGGCGGTGAAGGCGCAGATGAACAGGTAGGGTAAAGGTTCGGCCTTGGCAGCCTTGCACGCCGCATACACCGCCGGGGTCAGCACAACCGCGGTGGCATCGTTGGACAGGAATACGGTGACCAGGGTGCCTACCAGAAAAACGAGGTCGAACAGCCGTTGCCCCGAACCCCGTGCGTGGCGGACCGCATAGCGGGCCAGCCAGTCGAAAAGCCCTTCCTGGCGAGCAAGCTCGGCCAGCACCATCATGCCTACCAGGAACAGGTATACATCGCCGCCTTCGGCCACTGCTAATAGAGCGTTGCGCGGTGTGATCAGGCCCAGGCCAACCAGCAGCAGCGCGCCGCCCATGGCCCAGACGAATTCCGGGATCCGCCAAGGGCGCAGGATGACTCCACAGGTGGCCAGAGCGGCGACCGCCCAGATAATCGAAGCGTTTTCGCTGAGAGGCATGAGGCGTTTAGTTCTCGGCAGGGGTCGGCAGGAGCGATGGCGTGACGCGAAGGTGAGTCTCGGGCAGCGCCATCAGCACTAGTACGAATGCGACCGAGGCAATGCCAGCCAAGGTCAAGAATGCAGCATCGTAGCCGGCTGCTTCAACAACTAGCCCAGCAATGCCAGGGCTGAGCGCAGCACCCAGCCCGCACACCGCCGCTAGCGCGCCGAGGCTGACATTGAAACGGCCAGTGCCTTCGGTCAAATCCTTGACTACGATCGGGAACAACGCACCGAAGATGCCAGCGCCGATTCCGTCGAGCAATTGCACCCCAATCAGCCAGAATGGGTTGTCGGACGCCACATACAGGGCTCCACGAAGCGCTAAAATGAAGAAGCCGGCCAGCAGGAACGGCCTGCGCCCCCAGATCTCGGCCTTTGCTCCCACCAGCAGCGCCATTGGCACCATCACCAACTGCGCAGCGACGATGCAGGCGGATGTGAGCGGTGTGGCCAAGCGCAGGTCGACTTGCGCCAGCTTCTGGCTGACCAGCGGAAGCATCGCCGCGTTGGCCAAGTGGAACAAACCGCAGCACACAGCGAATACCAAGAGAGTGCGGTTGTGCAAAAGGACCTTTAGCTTGGCAACGCTCTCATCACAGCCCGGACCATGGGCAAGGCCGCGAGCCAACTGGTGGTCGATGGCTGCTGCCGGCACACGACCCACTGCCACAATGCTGGCTACGGTCATGACCGCCATGAGATAGAACACGACCACCGGGCCGAACAGGTACGCCGAGCCACCGGCCAGTAAGGCTGAGAAGGCGTTGCCCGCATGGTTGAAAGTCTCGTTGCGACCCACCCTTCGAGTGAAGGCCTTGGGGCCTGCGATGCCCAGCGAGATAGCGGCAATCGCCGGAGCGAACAGTGAACCGGCTATTGCACCGACCGTCTGGGTTAAGGCCACTCCGCCGAACGACGAAATCCACGGCAGCAGCAGGCAGCTGCCGGTCACCAGCACGGCGGCGGTCACCACCACCGCACGCTTAGCCGTCGCGCGGTCAATCAAGGCTCCAGCCGGCGTTTGCGCCACCAGTGCCGCAATGCCTGCCAGGCTCATTACCAAGCCAATGCTCGCCGGCTGCCACTGATGCACGGCAAGTAGGTAGATGGCGAGGTAGGGGCCGAGGCCGTCACGCACGTCAGCCAGGAAGAAGTTCAGCCAGTCAAGGGCGCGGTCGTTTGAAGCAGGGCGGCTTGAGTGTTCCAAGGATGCAGTCTCTAACAAACAATGGGGAGCGCGATGGGCAGCCAATGATGATGCCGCTCATCTGCGGCCTCTACGGGGGCTGACGCCGAACCAGCTCGCTGGGACGCTCGATTTGCGCAGCTCCGACGCCCTCTGTGACGCTAGTGCTAAATGAAAGGAATCCAGACGAGGAGGGGTGGAGAGATACAAGGTGTCGACCCGCCTTTGACGAGCCCAATGATCATACTGTAGATGCCATTTGCGGGTAGAAAAGTAAAACGTTCTTAATCTTGATTAATCACAAGTATGAGCCCCGCTCCGACACCGTCGGTCTGATCCCAGCTGAAGCGCAGAAAGTGACCATGTATTCGGGCGCTGTTGTCAGTAAGAGCCAACATCATGCCGCAGCCCAGGCGCTCCTAGACTATCTGGCATCGCCTGAAACCGACGCAGCGATCAAAGACAGTGGCTTGACGCCGCTCCCCCATGCAGCAAGCTGACTGCGAGCGCCGACATCGACACAGGGGCTGCGGCACGACACGCCGGTCTTGGCGCAGCCCTCGCTCTGCGAGTGTCTGCTTTGGGTCCAAAGCGATCGCTTGCGAAGGGCACCTACCGACCCATTGCAGCCATTCAGCACTGCCAGAATTCGCCCTTAGGGATTCTCCGATCAAGTCAGCACAGGCCATCTGACCTGTGCTGAAATAGCCCTCCGTCCAACTGCCCTTT
>NZ_BCBJ01000087.1:0-3876 GCF_001320605.1 Pseudomonas sp. NBRC 111133
AACAACCACACACCGGCCAAGGCACAGATGCCCGCCGGGATCACCACCGCCAGCAGCGGCGGGAAGCCGAACACCTGGCTTGAAGGCCCCAACAGGTCCTGGCCGATGCGGAACACGAAGCCCACCAGCACACCGGTGAACACGCGCTGCCCGAGGGTTACCGAGCGCAGCGGGCCGAAGATGAAGGAAATTGCCATCAGCACCAGTGCCGCAGTCACCATCGGCTGCAGTACCTTGGTCCAGAACGCCAGCCAGTAGCGGGCATTGTTCAAACCCTGGTCAGACAGGTAGTGGATGTAGTCCCACAGCCCGGTAATCGACAGCGACTCGGGTGCCAGGATCACGGTATTGAGCAGTTCTGGCGTGAGCGAAACGTCCCAGCGCTCTTGCGGCGCGCTGACGACTTCGGTGTGGTCGCCACGGAAATAGGTGGTGCGCACGTCGGCGAGCAGCCAGTGGTCGTTCTGGTACTGGGCACGGCGGGCGAAACTCGACGTGACGATCTTGCGCTCGTTGTCGAAGCGGTAACGGGTCACCCCCAGCAGCAGGCCGTTAGGCTGCACGGCGTTGATGTGCACGTACTCTTCACCCTGACGGTGCCACATACCGCGCTTGGAGCTTTGTGCCTCACCACCGCCCTGGGCCAGGGAGCGGTCGGCCTGGGCCTTGTTCTCGGTCACCGGTGCCACGTATTCACCGATCAGCAGGCCGACCAGCATCAGTACCAGCATCGGCTTCATCACCGCCCAGACGATACGGCCGATGGAAACGCCGGCCGCACGCATGATGGTCAGCTCGCTGCTGCTGGCCAGGCTGCCCAGGCCGATCAGGCAGCCGATCAGTGCCGCCATCGGCAGCATTTCGTACAGCCGCCGCGGCGCGGTGAGCAGGACGAAGTTGCCAGCCTCCATCACCGTGTAGGTATCACTCAGGTCGCTCATCTCGTCGATGAAGGCGAACAGCGAAGCCAGGCCGAGGATGATCCCCAGCACAGCCAGGATGGCCAGCAGCACGCTCTGGCCGATATAGCGGTCGAGCTTAGCCATGGGCCACCTCCGCACGACGGGCAGCGCGCTTGAGGCGCAGCGGCTCCCAGTACATCAGCCCCAGGCCGATCAGCAGGAACAGACCGTGGACCCACCACATGCCCAGGCCGATCGGAAGTTTGCCCTTCTCGAGGGCACCGCGTACGGAAATCAGCATTGTCAGGTAGGCCATGTACAGAAGAATTGCCGGCAGCAGCTTGAGGAAGCGGCCCTGACGCGGGTTGACCCGGGACAGTGGCACCGCCAGCAGGGTGACGACGAACACCAGGATCGGCAGCGACAACCGCCATTGCAACTCGGCACGCTCACGCAGGCCTTTCTTGCCGATCAACTCGGAGGTGGGGATGGCTTCACGTTCGGTGACTTCCTCGCTGACTTCCGGCTTGGGCAGCAGCACGCCATAGGTGTCGTACTTGATGGCACGGTAGTCGGCCTGGCCCGGGTTACCGTCGTAGCGGTAACCGTTTTCCAGCACCAGATAGCGGTTGCCGTCGGCCTGGATTTCCTGGTGGCCCTTTTCCGCGACCAGCACCGACGGCGCGCGGTCCTTGGTCTTGTCCTGGTTGAAGCGCTTCTCGGAGATGAACACCCCGGCCAGGTTGATGCGGTCGTCCGACAGCTGCTCGGTGTAGGTTACCCGCGAGCCGTCACGCAACGTCTGGAAGCGGCCCGGCACCAGGGTGTCGAACTCGGTCAGCGCGTCTTGCTGGGCGATGATCTGCTGCACCTGGGCCACGCCCAGCGGTGCCAGGCTCAGGCTCAGCCAGGCCACCAGCAGGGCGACCAGGGCGGCCGGCGCCATGGTCATGCCCAGCAGCCGCTGCTGGCTCATGCCGGTTGCGGACAGCACGGTCATCTCGCTTTCCAGGTACAGGCGCCCGTAAGCCAGGAGAATGCCAAGGAACAGCCCCAGCGGCAGGATCAACTGCAGGAAACCCGGCAACCGGAAGCCCATGATCAGGAACAGCACGCCCGGGTCGAGCACGCCCTGGGCAGCCTGGGCCAGGTACTTGATGAAGCGCCCGCTCATGATGATCACCAGCAGCACAGCGCTGACGGCGCTCAAGGTCACCAGGACCTCGCGGGACAGATAACGAAAGACGATCAAACCAGACACTCCTGGGTTGTCAGGGCGGACTGCCATGCAATGGCGCCAAACAATGACTTAGTACATCCAAGACCAATGCCGGTTCGCCAAAGGCGAACCTCCATGTGAAGTGCGCGCATTATCCTGTGATTGACCGCCCCTGTCACTTGGCCGCGCATGATCGCGCATAACGGGGTTGTCAGCACGCTTGCCGCAGGCTCAAACTGGCAGCTTTTCCGCTGGCGCGCGACTAAGCGGCCAGGCCCGTCCAGAGCGCACAGCGCCATTCGTATCGATCATTCGGGGATCCTGACATGGAACTGGTTGTAAAAAGCGTAGCTGCTGCATCCGTAAAAACCGCCACACTGGTCATTCCGGTAGGTGAAAACCGCAAGCTCGGTGCTGTGGCCAAGGCTGTCGACCTGGCCAGCGAGGGTGCCATCAGCGCCGTGCTCAAGCGCGGCGACCTGGCCGGCAAGCCGGGCCAGACCCTGCTGCTGCAGAGCCTCGCGGGCCTGAAGGCCGAGCGCGTGTTGCTGGTAGGCAGTGGCAAGGATGAAGCTTTGGGTGACCGCGCCTGGCGCAAGCTGGTTGCCAGCGTGGCCGGCGTACTCAAGGGCCTGAACGGTGCCGATGCAGTGCTGGCCTTGGACGATGTGGCGGTCAGCAACCGCGACGCCCATTACGGTAAATACCGCCTGCTGGCCGAAACCCTGCTTGATGGCGAATACGTCTTCGACCGTTTCAAAAGCCAGAAGGCCGAGCCGCGCGCCCTGAAAAAGGTCACCCTGTTGGCCGACAAGGCCGGCCAGGCCGAAGTCGAGCGTGCGGTCAAACACGCCAGCGCCATCGCCACCGGTATGGCGTTCACCCGCGACCTGGGCAACCTGCCGCCTAACCTCTGCCACCCAAGCTTCCTGGCCGAGCAGGCCAAGGACCTGGGCAAGGCGCACAAGGCGCTGAAGGTCGAGGTACTGGACGAGAAGAAGATCAAGGACCTGGGCATGGGCGCGTTCTATGCCGTGGGCCAGGGCAGCGACCAGCCTCCACGCCTGATCGTGCTGAATTACCAGGGCGGCAAAAAGGCCGACAAGCCATTCGTGCTGGTCGGTAAAGGCATCACCTTCGACACCGGCGGCATCAGCCTCAAGCCAGGTGCCGGCATGGACGAAATGAAATACGACATGTGCGGCGCCGCAAGCGTGCTCGGTACGCTGCGTGCCGTGCTGGAACTGCAACTGCCAATCAACCTCGTGTGCCTGCTGGCCTGCGCCGAAAACATGCCAAGCGGCGGTGCCACCCGCCCAGGTGACATCGTCACCACCATGAGCGGTCAGACCGTGGAAATTCTCAACACCGACGCCGAAGGCCGCCTGGTGCTGTGCGACACCCTGACCTACGCCGAGCGCTTCAAGCCGCAGGCGGTGATCGACATCGCTACCCTGACCGGCGCCTGCATCGTCGCCCTGGGCAGCCACACCTCCGGCCTGATGGGCAACAACGACGACCTGGTGGGCCAGTTGCTCGACGCCGGCAAGCGCGCCGACGACCGTGCTTGGCAGTTGCCGCTGTTCGATGAATACCAGGAGCAACTGGACAGCCCGTTCGCCGACATGGGCAACATCGGCGGGCCGAAGGCCGGCACCATCACCGCGGGTTGCTTCCTGTCGCGCTTCGCCAAGGCCTACAACTGGGCGCACATGGACATCGCCGGTACCGCCTGGGTCAGTGGCGGCAAGGACA